>NZ_JBLQTP010000002.1:0-7706 GCF_048685015.1 Enterobacter sp. BNK-13
TCCATGGTATGAACGTTGGTCAGAAAGGTAGTCGGTGTGGCCAGAGGAAGCCCCAGTTGAAAATACTCCACCAGCACATCCGGGGTAGCGGGCAGGACGTTCGGAAAAGTCAGATCACCTTTGCCGTCCATACTGAAGGCGAATACCGGCAGTCCGGAACGCATTGAGAACGCTTTCAGCACCGGATCGAATTTCTGACTGTATTCGCAGCTGGACTGCATAAACAGCACAACTGTCCAGTCCGCCAGATTCACCGTCCTCCCGTCACTCAGACGATGCGAAATGGCCTTCGGCTGTGCTTTTGTCGCCTGCTGTGCTTCAGGTGAAGTGGTTCTGGCGGCCGCTTTGGCTTCATCGAGCGCACGAATTTCATCGATTGTGCTGCCTGCAAAGGCGCATGCCGAAGCAGCCAGCAGGCTGCCGGAAATAAGGAGAGTTCTTTTCATAAAAGGATACTCAGTAATCAGGTTTGAAATCGGTCAGAACGTTCACGACCTGTCGGTCAAGGTCATCGTGGGCCATAAAGCCCCAGGCCAGCGGCTGCCACTGGCGGTTTTTAGGGTCGACGAGGAAGGTGGCAGGGAAAAACTTCACGTTCATGGTTTCAGCCTGACCGGTGTCAATCCGGCTGTCGGGAAGATGATCGCTGAGTTTGCCGTCAACCGAGACCCCCGTAACGGAGATACCGCGCTCCTCACAGTATGTTTTGATGACTCCCGCCATCAGGCTGTCTACCGGATTTTCACCTCGGTAGAAGAACATCACGCCGTAGCGTGCAGCCACGTGACTGACCGCCAGGATCTCTTTCTCTTTCGTCATCGACTGTTGGGCCGCTGACGTGCCGTTATAGTGGCTGCGCACCAGGTTGTAGTTGAGTTCCGGGAACTGCAGCAGCGCCTTCTTGCCGCTCTGCGTAAATCCTGTAGCCAGGTTAACCCAGTACTCCTTCATTACCGCGTAGCGCCGGTAGTTCTCAGGTGAAGGGTAAAGAATGGCGTTATCCAGCGCCTCCTGGGTTGCTTTCTGCAGGAGGGCCTTTTGCTCAGAGGCGGTCATCGGAGCTGGCGGCATGACCTCTGCCACCACAGGTGGCAGGTCATCCTCATCGTCGATATCAGCCGGGTCTTTGTACCAGTGCCAGCCCTCTTCCTGCGCGTAGCGGGGTTGAATGGCTACATCTGGGGATGCCGAAGCGCCGGTGGTCATCGTCATACAGACAGCAATCAGCTGGAGGCGTGTTCGCATCATTTGCCCGCCTCCGCCATTTTGTCTGAAATGATCTGCTTCGCTTTTTCCAGCAGCTCGCTGTCTTCCGGAATGGTCGAACCGTCTTCCAGATCGCTGTAGAAGTTCGCGAAGTTCAGCGTATCAAAGTTGATGGACTGCAGTTCATCGATGGTGATACCGCGACAGTTCGGGGAAGAGGCGCTGCCAAAGCTGATACCGAGCTGCCCCTTGCGTCCCTGGCTCTGCACTATCTGAGCGAGCTTGCTGTCAAACTGACAGTAACTCTCTTTCTTCTCCACGCACACGCCAAGAACCTTGTGGGCACAGAATGTCCCGATTTTAACCGTCAGCAGTTTCGACTTGGCCTTGCCCAGCGCTTTCTCTTCAGAGCTGCAGCTGGCAAGCCCCACATCGTTACCCCAGCCGGAGTCCTTGCAGCAGTTGCTGAACCCTGCCATGGCCTTGCGGCAGCGCTGGGCTGTGCCGGTAAAGGCACGCACGTTCGCTTCGTTGAACTCCGCAATGTCCTCACCTGCCGCTGCCACCGCGGCCAGCGTGGACACCGCTTTGGCGAACATGTTGTTGGTTCCGGTTTCTCCCTGCGCGCAGCTGCCGTCAGTACAGAAAAACTCCCCGCCGCACACCATCCCGGTACCGGAGACTTTGTTCTCGCAGGAGAACGTGGCCATCTCCGACAGGCAAACACCCGCCAGGGATTCAAGGCAGGTCGTACCGTTTACCGTGCAGGCTTTGTTGTTCATGTATTCGCTGCAGGTCCCGTTATCAGCCTCCTGAGTTACATAAACATCCTTAAAAGCCCAGCAGTCGCTGTAGACAGGATAATTCACGCCACCAACATTGATCGTCTTTGTCCCACCAGCCTCTGTGCAGACAGATGTCATCAGCACTTCCTCTGCCTTGTTGAAGGGGCAGTACTCTGTCCATTCAACGGACGGCTCATAGCCCTTGTCTTTCACCTTCATCACCATGTCGATGGTCATGCTATTTTTGCCGCTGTTGAAGGCTGCCAGAATGGGGGCTGACAGTGAGGCGTTTGACTGTCCGTTCATGGGTAGCGCCAGTGCACCATAATAATCACCTTCATTCACCGCCATACCGGCAGGGTTTAGCGTAAAGCTTGCCCCCCAGGTCAGGTTGAAGGTCGTATTCATGAATGTGGTTTTGGCATTCATCATGTACTGCCCTGCGGTCACATTCAGGGTGGCACTGATTATCTGGCCTGAGGCAGGCGCCCTGAATTCATAGAAAAATCCCCCATTTTGCGCGCTGTACCGGAAGAGCCCCGCACTAACGTGGTAGGCGCGCGTCACCCACACCTCGGTTTCTTTTCCGCCGATATGTGCCTTTCGGGTACAGGAAAGCTCAACCGCAGGGGTGCGGTTACACTGGTGCGTGGTGATTTCGGTGAAGGTCGCATTCTGCTCCTGACACTCATCGAACCCCGGGTCGACCACATTCTCCGCGTTATCCTGCATTGCGGTACCCGTACTGATAAAAGGCGCATCGAGTGAAGGCTTGTTATCCGCAGGTGTGTTCAGGATCGACTCGGTGATGCTCTGCCCGACATCTGACGTATTGAGTGCATTCGATCCCGGCGTGGTCATATCCACGCCCGATGAGGTCACGCCGCCGTAATAGCCGCTCTCGGGAGGCCGGGCCGTGTAGTCAGGAATGACCTCTTCCGGTTTAAAATTTTTAATCGCATTTGTCCCGGTGCCCTGCTGGCCTTTCCCGAATGACATGCCGTCACCGAACGCATCCGCACAGACGTACCCGTTGAGGACCATAAGCGCGCCAGCGAGTGCAGCTAAAACGGGCTTAACCATTGCTCACCTCCCGACGAAGCACGCTAGCGGCAAATTCTGCACACTCACCATCTTCCGCCACCTTCTTCAGCGCATCACGCAGGGTGATATCACCCAGCACCCGATCGGAGGCGTTGCCACACTTCACGATAAGTGTCGGTACCGACATCACGCCGTAGCGGCGAAAAGAAACCGGATCGATCTGCATCCCGCCCCTGTTAGTCTCTTTGACCAGCTGTGCCACCCGTGTGCCAGTCTGGCGCATATCGCCGTTGACCATCCCACGAAGGGAGACGGTCACACCCAGGTCAGCGGCATCTTTGATACGCTCGCGCAGGTCATCTTCCGGCATCGAGAACGACACAAACATCATGACCGCAGGCGCGTTGTTGTCCGGCTTCGTCTGCTGTTGCTGCTGTTGTCTGAGCGCTGCGACAAAATCAGCGCTCTGCCCGGTCAATGCCGAGCCACGGGCAAAATCAGGCGCGCTGAGCGCGCTATGGCGGGCGCGGTCCATCTGCAGCATGTCGCTAAAAAAGGCCTTGTTGTCGGAATTTGTGTCAGCAAACGCGGACACCGAACCGGCCAGCACAATGGCCGGAAGCAGGGAGAGTCGCTTCATAGGTGGTCCTTCAGAGAAAAACGCAGTTCCGTTTACGCCAGAACAGGTAGCCGAAGTTACGGCGATCGTTAGGTAAGTTACGTCCGGTCTCCCAGCGCATCACGCTGCGGCCCACCGGGTGGCATTGTCCGGCGTCAGGGTGTTTGTTCACCATCTGATAGCGCCAGCGCTCTTTCGGGATAATCGGGGACGGATACTCAAAGCAGACCGCTGTGTTCTGCCCAATGGAATTCATGATGAGACCTTCACGGTGCAGCTTGAAGGCCATGCGCTCGGCGACCAGCAGCGACGACTGCAGCGGGCTGTACTCGTTGGAGGTATAGCCGGTAAACGGGTACATCGAGCCCTGGGAGCCTGCACACCAGAACAGCACGTCCAGCGGTTTACCGACCAGGCTCGCCGCTGCATCAGCGGCGCAGGCGGCCTGGGCTATCGTATTGCTGAAGAGCACCGCCTCGGGGTTGATAATAATGCTGAGGCTGCTGTCGTTCCACATCGGATCAAGTTCGGAAAGATACGCGATATCCAGATCGCCGCCCTGCAGACAGCCCGCAGAGGTAATGATATTCAGCCAGTATGTCAGCGGGTATTTGTACCAGTGGACGTGATAGAACGCCCCCGGGGATTCACCATCCTCCTGCGACCCCGTCCCGGTACCAACATTGCCCACGCCCAAGTTAAAGCCGCCGAGATTCACCATGCAGTACGGCGAGCGGGTCACATCCGCCAGTGCCATTGGCTCCCAGTACCCCATCGCCATACCCACGCGGTACAGGATTCCCATCGGGCAAATCTGTATCGGACTTGACGGGTTCGCCGTATCCGGCTGCGAGCCGGAGGCAACCGCCACATTACCAATCGTGACCGGGAAAATGCACTCCCAGCAGATATCGGTGATCGGGTTAACGAAATTACCCTCGCACTCCACAGCGCTGGCGGATGTGGCAGACGACCAGAGCAGGCCGGACACTGTCAGACAAAGAACGGAGAACAGCCTTCTCATTGATGCCCTCCCGCCGGCTCCAGCGCAAAGGTATCAACGCGCAGCGACCTTTTATCTTCCCCCAGGGTTACGCGCGCCGGTACCGCAGTGAGCTCAAAGCGGCGTGACATCGAGCCCTTCTGATCGAAGAAGATCCGCTCGCCCAGCGCTTTTGTCGCTTCCCGGATATCCCCGTTAACGAGAATGACGCGGTACACCATCGTGTCAGGCTTCTGCGCCTTCATCCAGGCCAGATGGGCAGGATTGTCACCGTCGATAAAGTAAAGCGTCTGGTTGAACGGCACGGTATCCAGCGGGTTGATTACATCCCCCTTGCGTGCAAACAAGCGCCCCTGATGATCGGCCATATCTTCCGCCACGGTCATCGACGGATTGATGTAGTGGGTGCGGTTCTCGCGGGCAATGGTCAGCCCTTCAACCGGATCGGGGCGCAGGGATTTTTCGATGATCTGCTTTTTATAGGCTTCCTGCTGCATGTCCAGTTCACCGCTGTCCTGCATCGCCTGCAGGCGGGTATTGATGGTGGTGAGCATGTCCTGTTCAGCAATGGGGTAAAGTTCGCCCCAGGTTCCGAGGTCTTTTGCTACTACAGGCGAAAAAGCAATTACCGTCAGGAAAAGTATCGTTCCAGTATGTTGCACATGGGCTCCATAAATTTTGATTTGCATTACGCCACTAAGTTGCACACCATTAGTGTGTAACTGCATACGTGTAAAAAATCATATTTGAAGAGGGTTCTATGTCACATCAAACGCTTCAGCAAACAGTCAAGAAAAGAACAAATGTCACAATTACGGCCAGCCTGCTAAGTGAGGCAAAAGCAAGCGGCATTAATCTTTCTGCATTACTTGAAGATGCACTGCAGGAAAAGCTCAGAGCATCCAGAAGAGAGCGCTTCCTTCAGGAAAATCAGGCTGCATTTGCCTCTCATAATGCTTTTATCGAAAAAGCCGGGCTGTTTTCTGATGATGAAGGTGTTATTTGATGGCTCAGTTCGATATCTATCGCAACAAAGGAAAAGGCCGGGAGCACTATCCCTATTTTATGGCTCTTCAGCATGACCTCTTTGAGGGGCTGAGCACCAGAATTGTCGTACCGCTGACAGCTAAAGAAAATTTGATCCCTGTAGGACGAATCCACCCGGTTGTGAATATCGCTGGCAATAACTTCGTCATCCTGACAGATCTGATGACCAGTATTGAGAGCAAACGCCTGGAAACGGCTCCGGTAGCGACAGCCAGCCATTTGCATACTGAGATTGTTAGTGCCATCGACCTGCTAATAACGGGCATCTAACGTGTCCATTCAGTCATACGCTGACTGATATCACCCTGAATTTCAGTGGTGATATCCGGTACGCCGGATACCACGGCAGGTTTAACCAGAATCAGCGCCGAATGACGTTGCTGATAGTCCGTCAATGCGTTATTCAGCGAGAAGGTGAAGCGGCTGGTCAGAGCTTCCAGCTCGCCCTCTTTCAGTTCACGCCCGGTGGCCTGCTCGGTAAACCGGTCGATGGTCGCCTTCATGTCAAAAGACACAATGACCGGCGCCCGCCACGAAATCATCGCTGACGTCACTGCCGCATTCAGCGCGGTCACGGCCAGCACCACCAGGCCCAGATTGCGCAGACACTGGCGCTTTGCCTTTTGACGGCGGGTCAGCGGCGGTTTACCTGACGTCACATCGTCTGCTGACTGTCCGGTCGTTAATGCTGTATTACCCATTTTCCTGTCCTTTTCGTTCACTGTGTAACTCATGCCGCCATCTCCCACTCCTCAAGCTCCCGCATCTCGTCCGGGAAGTTTCGCCAGGCGAGTTCGTACACCGCGTCATGAATGCTGACGCCCTCTGCCCGACGCTGCTGTATAAACTCAAAATCCTTACCCTGCGAGCTGAACATCGCGCGGCTGAGCGGGTCCACGAACAGACGGTGAAAGCTGCAGGTGTCGTTAATGCGCAGCATGAAGGAGCTGAACCACTGGCGTTTCGCATCTCCGAACTTGCTGATGATGTCGCGCTCCATCTCGCTGAACTGGTTGGGGCGCATCTGGTTATAGGCCTTGAACTCGGACGCGTCCTGCTTGAGGATCACCTTGAACGAGGAGTTACCCCAGGCAGCTTTTGCCGCCGCAGAAGCTTCATCCGCATCGAAGTCCTTGATGTTCTGGCTGATGGTGATAAACGCCCCCATATGGCGGCGCACCGTGCGGTAGCCGGTCTCGATAAACTGCCCGACCTTGTCGTTTTTGAAGTTGAGGAGCTTCCAGCCCTCATCGATGGTGCAGCACTTCTTCATGCTGCGCGGCGTGCGGTACATCTTGTCTTCTATGTATATGATGAGGGAGAACATCACCGCGATAAGCAAATCAGGCTTATCGTCCAGGTCGCCCAGCTCCAGCACCACAAAACGCGCATCGTCGCTGAGTGACGGTTCATCGCTGTTAAAGTAGTCGCCGTAGACCCCGCCCTGGCAGTATTTGCCCAGCAGTGTGATGACCTCATCCAGGCGGCTGGCGATTGTCGCAGCATTCTGCTGCATGGCCTCTTCACGCGCCGCACGCATCTGCACCACCACGTCGTCAATGCGGGCTTTGTTCTGCTTCTGGTCGTAAGCGCGCTTCACCGCGCCCAGCAGAAGCTCCAGATGCACCTCATCAAGATTGCCGTTGGGGCTGGCCAGCACGGCCAGCTGGTCGCGGATACGCTCGGCTGAGGTGTTGATATTGCTGATATTGGCAAACGGGTTGAACTTGAGGTTGGAGCCCTTGAGGTACACCCCGCCGACGTTCTCACAGAAGGACTTGTAGCCGTCCCCCATATCGAACACCCAGCCAATCCCGCCGGACTCGAGCACGCTGCGTAAAATCGGCTGCACCAGGTTAGTCTTCCCTGCCCCGGAGGTTCCGCTCACCGCCATGTTGTAGTTGGTATTTCCCATTCCGTCGCCGTAGATGTCCAGAAACGACAGCTGGTTACGATACGACGGTGTCAGCAATCCGCCCGGACACAGACGGTTATCCGCCAC
>NZ_JBLQTP010000003.1:0-156176 GCF_048685015.1 Enterobacter sp. BNK-13
GAGCGCTGCGACAAAATCAGCGCTCTGCCCGGTCAATGCCGAGCCACGGGCAAAATCAGGCGCGCTGAGCGCGCTATGGCGGGCGCGGTCCATCTGCAGCATGTCGCTAAAAAAGGCCTTGTTGTCGGAATTTGTGTCAGCAAACGCGGACACCGAACCGGCCAGCACAATGGCCGGAAGCAGGGAGAGTCGCTTCATAGGTGGTCCTTCAGAGAAAAACGCAGTTCCGTTTACGCCAGAACAGGTAGCCGAAGTTACGGCGATCGTTAGGTAAGTTACGTCCGGTCTCCCAGCGCATCACGCTGCGGCCCACCGGGTGGCATTGTCCGGCGTCAGGGTGTTTGTTCACCATCTGATAGCGCCAGCGCTCTTTCGGGATAATCGGGGACGGATACTCAAAGCAGACCGCTGTGTTCTGCCCAATGGAATTCATGATGAGACCTTCACGGTGCAGCTTGAAGGCCATGCGCTCGGCGACCAGCAGCGACGACTGCAGCGGGCTGTACTCGTTGGAGGTATAGCCGGTAAACGGGTACATCGAGCCCTGGGAGCCTGCACACCAGAACAGCACGTCCAGCGGTTTACCGACCAGGCTCGCCGCTGCATCAGCGGCGCAGGCGGCCTGGGCTATCGTATTGCTGAAGAGCACCGCCTCGGGGTTGATAATAATGCTGAGGCTGCTGTCGTTCCACATCGGATCAAGTTCGGAAAGATACGCGATATCCAGATCGCCGCCCTGCAGACAGCCCGCAGAGGTAATGATATTCAGCCAGTATGTCAGCGGGTATTTGTACCAGTGGACGTGATAGAACGCCCCCGGGGATTCACCATCCTCCTGCGACCCCGTCCCGGTACCAACATTGCCCACGCCCAAGTTAAAGCCGCCGAGATTCACCATGCAGTACGGCGAGCGGGTCACATCCGCCAGTGCCATTGGCTCCCAGTACCCCATCGCCATACCCACGCGGTACAGGATTCCCATCGGGCAAATCTGTATCGGACTTGACGGGTTCGCCGTATCCGGCTGCGAGCCGGAGGCAACCGCCACATTACCAATCGTGACCGGGAAAATGCACTCCCAGCAGATATCGGTGATCGGGTTAACGAAATTACCCTCGCACTCCACAGCGCTGGCGGATGTGGCAGACGACCAGAGCAGGCCGGACACTGTCAGACAAAGAACGGAGAACAGCCTTCTCATTGATGCCCTCCCGCCGGCTCCAGCGCAAAGGTATCAACGCGCAGCGACCTTTTATCTTCCCCCAGGGTTACGCGCGCCGGTACCGCAGTGAGCTCAAAGCGGCGTGACATCGAGCCCTTCTGATCGAAGAAGATCCGCTCGCCCAGCGCTTTTGTCGCTTCCCGGATATCCCCGTTAACGAGAATGACGCGGTACACCATCGTGTCAGGCTTCTGCGCCTTCATCCAGGCCAGATGGGCAGGATTGTCACCGTCGATAAAGTAAAGCGTCTGGTTGAACGGCACGGTATCCAGCGGGTTGATTACATCCCCCTTGCGTGCAAACAAGCGCCCCTGATGATCGGCCATATCTTCCGCCACGGTGTCATCGACGGATTGATGTAGTGGGTGCGGTTCTCGCGGGCAATGGTCAGCCCTTCAACCGGATCGGGGCGCAGGGATTTTTCGATGATCTGCTTTTTATAGGCTTCCTGCTGCATGTCCAGTTCACCGCTGTCCTGCATCGCCTGCAGGCGGGTATTGATGGTGGTGAGCATGTCCTGTTCAGCAATGGGGTAAAGTTCGCCCCAGGTTCCGAGGTCTTTTGCTACTACAGGCGAAAAAGCAATTACCGTCAGGAAAAGTATCGTTCCAGTATGTTGCACATGGGCTCCATAAATTTTGATTTGCATTACGCCACTAAGTTGCACACCATTAGTGTGTAACTGCATACGTGTAAAAAATCATATTTGAAGAGGGTTCTATGTCACATCAAACGCTTCAGCAAACAGTCAAGAAAAGAACAAATGTCACAATTACGGCCAGCCTGCTAAGTGAGGCAAAAGCAAGCGGCATTAATCTTTCTGCATTACTTGAAGATGCACTGCAGGAAAAGCTCAGAGCATCCAGAAGAGAGCGCTTCCTTCAGGAAAATCAGGCTGCATTTGCCCCTCTCATAATGCTTTTATCGAAAAAGCCGGGCTGTTTTCTGATGATGAAGGTGTTATTTGATGGCTCAGTTCGATATCTATCGCAACAAAGGAAAAGGCCGGGAGCACTATCCCTATTTTATGGCTCTTCAGCATGACCTCTTTGAGGGGCTGAGCACCAGAATTGTCGTACCGCTGACAGCTAAAGAAAATTTGATCCCTGTAGGACGAATCCACCCGGTTGTGAATATCGCTGGCAATAACTTCGTCATCCTGACAGATCTGATGACCAGTATTGAGAGCAAACGCCTGGAAACGGCTCCGGTAGCGACAGCCAGCCATTTGCATACTGAGATTGTTAGTGCCATCGACCTGCTAATAACGGGCATCTAACGTGTCCATTCAGTCATACGCTGACTGATATCACCCTGAATTTCAGTGGTGATATCCGGTACGCCGGATACCACGGCAGGTTTAACCAGAATCAGCGCCGAATGACGTTGCTGATAGTCCGTCAATGCGTTATTCAGCGAGAAGGTGAAGCGGCTGGTCAGAGCTTCCAGCTCGCCCTCTTTCAGTTCACGCGCCCGGTGGCCTGCTCGGTAAACCGGTCGATGGTCGCCTTCATGTCAAAAGACACAATGACCGGCGCCCGCCACGAAATCATCGCTGACGTCACTGCCGCATTCAGCGCGGTCACGGCCAGCACCACCAGGCCCAGATTGCGCAGACACTGGCGCTTTGCCTTTTGACGGCGGGTCAGCGGCGGTTTACCTGACGTCACATCGTCTGCTGACTGTCCGGTCGTTAATGCTGTATTACCCATTTTCCTGTCCTTTTCGTTCACTGTGTAACTCATGCCGCCATCTCCCACTCCTCAAGCTCCCGCATCTCGTCCGGGAAGTTTCGCCAGGCGAGTTCGTACACCGCGTCATGAATGCTGACGCCCTCTGCCCGACGCTGCTGTATAAACTCAAAATCCTTACCCTGCGAGCTGAACATCGCGCGGCTGAGCGGGTCCACGAACAGACGGTGAAAGCTGCAGGTGTCGTTAATGCGCAGCATGAAGGAGCTGAACCACTGGCGTTTCGCATCTCCGAACTTGCTGATGATGTCGCGCTCCATCTCGCTGAACTGGTTGGGGCGCCATCTGGTTATAGGCCTTGAACTCGGACGCGTCCTGCTTGAGGATCACCTTGAACGAGGAGTTACCCCAGGCAGCTTTTGCCGCCGCAGAAGCTTCATCCGCATCGAAGTCCTTGATGTTCTGGCTGATGGTGATAAACGCCCCCATATGGCGGCGCACCGTGCGGTAGCCGGTCTCGATAAACTGCCCGACCTTGTCGTTTTTGAAGTTGAGGAGCTTCCAGCCCTCATCGATGGTGCAGCACTTCTTCATGCTGCGCGGCGTGCGGTACATCTTGTCTTCTATGTATATGATGAGGGAGAACATCACCGCGATAAGCAAATCAGGCTTATCGTCCAGGTCGCCCAGCTCCAGCACCACAAAACGCGCATCGTCGCTGAGTGACGGTTCATCGCTGTTAAAGTAGTCGCCGTAGACCCCGCCCTGGCAGTATTTGCCCAGCAGTGTGATGACCTCATCCAGGCGGCTGGCGATTGTCGCAGCATTCTGCTGCATGGCCTCTTCACGCGCCGCACGCATCTGCACCACCACGTCGTCAATGCGGGCTTTGTTCTGCTTCTGGTCGTCGTAAGCGCGCTTCACCGCGCCCAGCAGAAGCTCCAGATGCACCTCATCAAGATTGCCGTTGGGGCTGGCCAGCACGGCCAGCTGGTCGCGGATACGCTCGGCTGAGGTGTTGATATTGCTGATATTGGCAAACGGGTTGAACTTGAGGTTGGAGCCCTTGAGGTACACCCCGCCGACGTTCTCACAGAAGGACTTGTAGCCGTCCCCCATATCGAACACCCAGCCAATCCCGCCGGACTCGAGCACGCTGCGTAAAATCGGCTGCACCAGGTTAGTCTTCCCTGCCCCGGAGGTTCCGCTCACCGCCATGTTGTAGTTGGTATTTCCCATTCCGTCGCCGTAGATGTCCAGAAACGACAGCTGGTTACGATACGACGGTGTCAGCAATCCGCCCGGACACAGACGGTTATCCGCCACCACAGGTGCAAGATTGACGACCTGACGACTTTCAGCGCGACAGGTCGCCCCGCCCATCTTGATGTCGTCCCACAGGTCTTCGGCATGGATAAAGGGAAGCATGGCTATCCAGTTGCGGAACTGCATATAGTCCGGTGAAATCAGCTCGATGCCGTTCTTCTTGAAGGTGTTGATGACCTGCTGCTCGCAGACCAGCGCAGCTTCATCTTCATCCGGACAGAACGCCGTCACGTTGAAGTAGTAACGTACCAGGCAGGTTTCATTTCCGTTCAGACGCTCGCGGATTTCCTTCCACTCCTGCGCCTGCTTGGTTACGGCCGGGAACATCTTCGCGTAGGCGGAGTTCGCCTTCTTGTCCCGGTCCATATACTTGCGGGTCGCTTCCCCCTGCGAGGCGGTCTGCTCTTCCGCCTCCATCACGAAGGTGATTACAAACGGGCTGGAGATACTCAGGTCCGGATGCAGCAGGTTGGCCAGATTGTCCCCGCCCATCCACAGCAGGAAGATGTCCGGGTTATGCTCCATCATGAAGTTCATGGCCCGGGTGGACGTCTGCGCTTTCTCGCCCGGCTTGCTCAGGTTAATCAGCACGTGATCTGGTTTCACCTGCAGGTCTATCGACTGCTCAACACAGCGCTGGTGAAACTCATCGTATTCACCCACCTTCACCGGCTTCGCGTACAGCTGATCGTGACGGTGGTTGATCATCGAGCTGACGAGATTAACCAGGCCCTGCGGGTCGGCGGGCTGGGTGGAGATTTTCGCCGCATCGAGGGAGGCGCGCAGCACTTTCATGGTGTGGGTGATTTCGGTCATCGCCGACGCGCTGTTTTTCTTCGCCTTAACCGCGTATGAGATATACAAGCGATAGTCGCGCAGCGTCAGCGGCAGACGTGGCGGGTTGTTAAAGGACTTCTGCGCGGCCCGCTGATAGTAGGCGCGGGTGATATGGTTAAACTTCTCCGCGTGCTCCCCCTCCCAGCGGAACTGCGAGAGGCCCTCATCCATCTGCTCGCCAATTACCTTGGACGATACAAGGTGAAACGCAATCGGCGTTTTGCGCGGGAGCTTGCTTTTCACCATGTCTTCCAGCACCTGCACAATCTGCTCGTTCGCCCCGATAAGCGGCGTGGCCTCCAGCAGGAACCCGATCGTCTTACGGTTAATAAACAGGCCGGACTCTTTGTCATAGTCGCGGTACGGCAGCACGCTGGTCAGCTGCGGGAAGTCCATGTTGGCCAGGCTCTGCTGCATCTGCGCCGCGCCGTCTTTCTCCTTTGCCGCCGAGGCCAGCCTGCTCAGAATGTTGAATATCTCTTTCATCGTAAACCTCAGTTAATGCGCACGGGCATGACCCACGCCGGACCACTGGTCACGAACGAGATACGCCCGGGCTGATGAAAGGCATCGCTGCTGTCGACCCAGGGTGCCACCCAGACGGTGGCGATATGCTCACCGGCCCGCTGCGCGCGAACCGTTCCGGCAGATGAGGCGGGTAACACGGAATACACAGGTGCGGATGACGCCGGTTTGATGGCGGGTGGCGTGGTCGTGGGTACCGACTGCGCGGGAACATTATGGGATGACACTACCGGCAAGGTGCGCGGCAGTTCAGCCAGGGAAAGCGTTGCGCCCGCAGCCGGCTTTCCCGGCGCGTCGCTGCCGGTTTTATCCCGTGCCAGCTGGTTGGCCTTGCTCATGGTCATACAGCGGTCGGAGGTGGTGGCATCGCAGTCAAAGTCACTTTTAACGCCCGCGCAGCCGCTCAGAAGCAGGATGCAGCCTGCCAGTATTAAGTAAGGTTTAATCATGTTTTAAATCCTGAATGAGGGGTGGTCATGGCGAGTAAAGAACTGACGAGGGATAAACCGGAACGTCAGTTTTCACGGGATTTTTCAGGGTCGTCCAGCCGTCTTGTAAAGCTGTAACGTTCACGTTCAGCCTGTTGGCACCGGAAAATGGCCAGCGCTTCCTTTTCAGCGTCAAGCCATACCGCAACGTCAACCGGCTCTATAACTTTCTTTCCGTTCACTGTCCTGCAAAGCGTTTCGAATGCACCCTTGTCATGTGGCTGATACCCCTTAAGCCTGGCGTTGATTCGTCCCGCCCATGTCGCTGGTATCCCTGACATTACGCACCGGGCTACCACACTGCCGGCAACGCTACAGACAGCCGAAATGATCAACGCCTCCTCTGAGGAAAAGACATCTGACAGATATAACGTCACTGCAAATAAACAGATGAAGCTGACAATCAAGAAGTACACCAGTCCACGCCGGAATGGTTTTTTACCGGCCTGCCATCGCACCAGATCCCTTTCGATGAGCCTCAGCTCGCTTTCACGTGACACTCTGATTTTCCTCCTGTCGGTTAAATGGTGGTTTGCTCTGATCAGTCATAATGTGAAGCCGGAAAGATAAGGGTGCGCTTATGCCGTAAAGGCAGTCGGAGCGCTCTTTTTCTCAAGCAGGTCCTGAATGAGCATCAGCTCCTGGACGATACAGTGCGCCAGGGCTTCTTCGGGATAAGGGTGAGCCAGCATGGCCGGGTCGCGATAGATTTCCATATAGCCGCCAACGGGGATATCCATAGAGGTTATCAGCGCCAGCATCCAGTCCAGGCGGTTTGCCGGACGGGAGGAGTAACGCAGTACCAGCCCGACAGCCGCCAGAGTGGCGCCCACGCAAACCAGCAATGGCGCACTGACGGCAACGGTGACAATCCCGGCGAACGCACCGCACTGCAGCGCCAGCTGCTGACGCGGCAGCGGCATATGTCGATGGCTGATGCGATACAGCAGTTCAGCCCGAAGTTGTTCAAGATTACGGCGCAGGTTAAGCAAATCTTCGTGCCCATAAGACTCAATATGACGAACCAGAGAGGCTTTCATCACTGCCCTCCGGTAAAACCAGCCAGTCGCCGGGTCAGGCTGAACCCCATGCATTTCAGCCCCTTCTCCCGCGCGGCCTGACAGTCCACACAGGTGGTCACGCCCGGCAGCGCCAGGCGGCGCTTTTCCGGGATGGCATTACCGCACCCGCATTCGCGGGCGCTCTCGCCGGTACGCTTCTGCGCAGATGCCAGTAACGCCTGCGCCTGTATTTCGTCGAGGAGCGCCATGCGCTCCTGCATCTTGTCCAGTACATCCGACATACTCTCTTCCTTCTGATGCGTCCGGACACGCTACCGCCCATCCCTTTCACGTCTTTCAGGGCACCGACCGCTCCGGATTGTGGTGGCTGCAACCCGCAGCCGGGTGAGGGTTTACTGCTCTTCAGCGCCGGGAACGGGCGCAACGGCGTCCCCCAGGCGGAAGTCGCCGAGGCTTTTCAGCATTTCAGTGGTGGATGACTGCAGAGCCGGCTGACGTGGTGCAGCCGGTTGCGCGGTCTGCTGAGAAGAAGAGCGTTTAGCCTTCTTCGCCGCCAGTTCCTGTACGCTCTCCAGCTGGAAACCGTCCTGGAACACGAGCGTCACTTCATTACCTGCGCCAATAGGAATGACCGGGTGATACTGCTCGGCGCGTTTGATGTAGTAGTCAGACAGGGTTTTGGCGGCGGAGCCGGTTCCCCCACCGACCCCGGCCCCGATAATGTCGCCCACGCCCGGACTGGCGGTCGCCCCGATGCCCACGGAGGTGGACGAGGCGCTTTCGATCCCCTTCCCGATACCGTCGATAAAGCCCGCCCCACCGGCATAAAGCAGGATCTGGCCGTTACGCATCACCACCTCCCCCTTGATGCCGTTCTTGCCCATAAAGCCGACGTGTCCAGCAATCTTCTGGTCAATGGTGTCCTCACCCATCTGGCAGCTGATGGAGCGGGTGCGCACTTCAGCACGCTCGCTGGAGACGTCGCCGTAGGCTTCGAGCGTGACAAAGCACCCTCGCAGGTCGTACTCCCCGTCGTTCGGCATCTGCACCTTGCCGGTCAGGCGGATTTGCATCGGGACGGTGTTTTTGTTACCGGTCACGGACGCGTTGGCATCTGCTCCTTCAATGACGATGGCTTCCGCGAAGCTGCCGGAATGTATCCAAGGAAACTTAGGCTTAGCGATCAGGTCTTCGGGGCTGTCAAATGCAGTGATGTCCATCGCGCCCTCGCGTATAACAGGCGTATAGACAGGTGCGCCGGGCTGTCCCGTTGAGTGATTACCGGCTGGCCAGAACGTTGTAGGTGGTGGAACTGCACCACTGCCGGACTGCATGCCGGCGCGCGTGCCGCCAGGGAACGGCTCGCCGTTAATGCCCTGTTCCGACGTTTTGCCGTACTCCTCAAGTTGGGTCTGCAGCAGCTTGTTGTCGCCCTCCAGTTCCCCGATGCGTGCCTGGCTGCTTTTGAGGTCCTTCGACAGGGTCTGCATCTCCGCGCGCAGACTTTTCAGCTCCTTCTGCGTTTGCTTGTTGAGGTTCTGCGCCTCAGCGATGGCAGACTTCTGCACCTTACCGTCAAAGGTGTGGTTCACCACGCCGGTCATGTCCGGCGCAGGCTCGCGCGGAGCCTGTACCGCCTTCGTTTTTTTCGCACTCATCGTGGACAGGTACCAGGCCCCGGCACCGCTGGCGCCCATCCCCAGCGCAATCGCCACCAGGAGCGCCACCTGCTTTTTGCGCACAGCCTTATTCACGTTGGCCATCAGGACTGTCCCCCCGCGTCACGAATGATGAAGACGCGCAACGTGGCTCCCGCCATCAGCGTGCTGGCCTGGCTGTCAAACATCACGGAGCGTACGCCCGGCTTCCAGAAGTCCTGCTCACGCAGCTTCACGCCGTAGCTGTGGGGATTGGTGATGCGAATGCGGTCAATACGCAGCGCGTGGCCCGTCCATGCCTGTTCGGCAACGGCCTGCAGGCGGGCCGGTACGGCGATACCGGAAGCATCGGGCTTCACGGGGGTATACCCGTCAGGCAGGACTGACTTCATCGCCTGGTTGTTCAGCGACAGCAGCAGCGATTCGTATGGCTGGGCAGTTTCCCAGACTTTCGCCTCAGGCGTACTGACAGGCATATCCCCAATCAGGCGATAGACTTTCCCCTGCCCTTTCACCGGCGTGGCGGCAACGGGGAAGGTCTGTCCCTTGCGGGTCTCGACGTAGAAGGTGAAGGGCTTATCGGCTACTGCCGTGAAGACCACGGCACCGGATGAGGTAAGACGCTTATCAGATAGCGAACCTGCCGGACCAGAAATAGCCGACACGACGTCCCCCGGGATGTGGATCATGTTGGGGTTGGTGGAACTGACGGACAGCGTGAACTGTCCGTTCTGAGGTAGGGTCAGCGTGCCGGCCGGTACCGCGCTGGCGCTGGCCTGCACAGGCAGGGCAACGCTCAGTGCGGTGGCGACACAGACCGCCATCAGGTTATTTTTCATTGTCGACCTCCACGAAGCGGGCAATGCGGGTCAGCCCGTTGTGGTATTCCAGGTCAAGACGGAACTGCTTGATTTCTGTGTCAGGCCGCGCGGTACCAATCCATGTTTTCAGCACGCCGCGAATATCCACGCGACCACTTGCCGGATAAACGGTAATGTCGGTCTGGTAGAACGCGGAGTTAACGCTGTTGTCCTTGATACGCTTTGACTCATCATCCAGAACGCTGGTGAAGTTCTGAAGGGTTTCCGTTTTGACGTAGGAGAGAAGAAACGCGTGGTTCATGTCCACGGTTTCCGGGGACACGTTAAGGCGCAGAGCCAGGAATGACAGGGTCATCATGCGAAGGTAGTCCGCATCAGCCTGATTTTCTGAGACAGAGAACGGCGCGTTGTACTGCATCGGCGTCACAATCACCGGACGCTTGTGAACAAGATCGATATTGGTGAACGCCAGACGCGCCACGGCCACAGCCAGAATAAAGATGAGGAGGATAAGACCGCCGATAATGAAGGACACCAGTCGGGTGGTGTTATTACGGGCCGTAATATGCATAAGGGTCCCTGCCGCTATTTAATCCATTTCCGGTAACTCGAATCAGGAATAAGTTTGTAAACGACGCGCAGCAGCTCGATGGGCAAATACCAGTAGCACCAGTTATAAAGCCATTTACTGCTCTTTCCGCGTTTCGCTGTTCGAATTAACTGCCACAACACGACGGCGACAACCATGCCGAACATGTAGCTCTTGTTGAGCATTAAAATCCCGCCAAAGACAGCTGCGGGAATAAATTCATCAAGAGGCAGACCCAGAATACGGGTCTGCTCAGACAGTGTTTTAGGGAAACGGTATTTATCTAAATGGTTCCCCTCCATTGTTTAACTCACATAAGAGAAGCCAACGGTGGTGAAAATAATGACAACCGCGAGACCCATCAGAACCATCAGGTTCTTGGTCTTAATGTACATACCGATACTGACAATAATCTCAGCAATAATAACGCACATCAGCACAAGCGAATCGGCGCCGAAGGTAGCAACAACATCATCTTTGCCTCCAGCCAGTAAATCGCTACCAGCGGCATTCGCAACAGACGGCGCAGCAGCCATGATTGCCATCATCGCAATGGATGCTTTATGACGACGAAACGCTGCCTTCAGATAATCCATTGCCTTATTTGAAGACGCACGAATCCCTTTGGACATTGAAGCCAATTTCATGATAATTCCTCTTTAACGGATTTTAAATTTTCAAAAGCGGCAGACAAAGTCATACCGACTCAGAAACCTAAACAGAATTCTGAAGCTGTAGATTTGCCTTTATCCTCATTGCTAATTAAAGATTTTATCAATCACTTTCATTACGAACATATACATTTGGATCAATCATAGTTGCCTTCATATCTAAATGATCTTCAATACGCAATGCTAATTCTTTTCCTATTCGCCTTCCGGATTTAGCCGCTCTTGACTTCAGATCGTTATATACATACCCCTCAAGATAGACAGAAATACGTTTGCCTCTAGGGATTTTCTTTAAAGCTTCAAGATCTATCACTGTAGCTCCTTCATCTCATTGATTTTATGAATATTATGCACTAAAAAAATGGAGCTGACCTGTCCATGTTTGGACAAATTGTAAAGACCGTAACTCGATGATATATAGAAATAAACCCTAGATTATTAGTAAAACCTTTGGACAGTCATTTGACTTTTATCAAGAAAAGTTAGTGACCTAGGTCACATACAAAAAAGCCCCATTCTTGTGAATGGGGCTTGCTATAACTTCCGTTTTATCGCCTTATCAAATACGTCAGAAGGATAAGTTTAAGTTTGTTCCCGGCGATGACTCGTAGCATATCAGGGTTAGATATGCCGTACTGCTCAACCATGTCATTCAACGCCCTGGTCACAGTACGCTCGTTGATCTCAAGGTCTGCTGCTATCTCCTTTTTGGTTAACCCATAACCAAACAAAAGGAAAATTGCTAACTTGTTGTCAGTTAAGCCAGGAAAGTACTTGCTTAAAACTACTAGCTCGCTAGGATCGATGATAGCCATCTTAACCTCACTATTTTATCCGATAGGTTATTGGTGGTCAGCGGTAGTGAGGGTTGCCGCCCTTACTACCGCGTCTTCTTAGATATTAAATATCATACTTTATGTTTCCCTTTAATATTACTCTCCTTTTGGTTTCACTAAAGTCAAATGCATTATACTAAACACGTACGTGATTGCTATATTTCAAAACGAAATATCACCTGCCTTTACAATACCACTCATCCAAAACTTGATGTTCATCACCTCATTCATTTTCGCTCATCACCAACATCAACAACACCTAAACAATCAAAAGATATGAAGAACTAATTTCTTAAACTTAATGCATCAAGGAATTCTAAGTTAAAATATTTCAAATCACAAAAAGTGACATATTCCAGCTTCAAATAACACCCTGTCACTCAGCATCGTCTTCCAGACGCGGATAAAACCGCTCTACTTCCGTTGCCGCATGGTCACGAATTCGTAATTTCATCTGCTGAAGTTCCTCCACTGTCAGATTCCCTTTCACCGACAGCTTCAGTAACTCGTTTGATATACTGTTAGTTTTAACCATATATTCCAGCATGGTTCGGTTAAATTCAGCCTGATTGAATCCGCCCTTGCCCCGTTCAAGCTGAATACAGTACACCCGAATTCCCAGTTCAATCAGCATTGAGGCCGTACTGGATATACTCGCATCCTGTATGCTCGCCCCACCCTGGCGCTTTTCTTCCACAATGTCATTTATCTTATCCAGTGCGGCGTTATTGACGTAAACCTGAATTTTTGGCATATGAAATTCCTTATTGACGGTTCGAAATTAACGAAATAAATATCTCAGGAAAATAAAAACCTGGAGAGTCACTATAGATTCCAGGTTTCTAAAGATGGAGTCGTGACACAGGTCAAAAGGAATCCATTTTTTTCAATTTTAGGATTCTATTCCAGACCCCAATCTTTCTAACTAACTGACTGAAAATAAAGAGTCGTTTACGAATCCATGGCGACCCTAACGGGACTCCATCAGGAGTCGTTGGAGAATCTATCCCGCTTAGAACTCAAATATAAACACGCACAAATTTCACATAAGTAAATGAAGTTAAACGCGTATCATGCAAGATGAAATCTTGCGACGGGTGTGGGGTTTGGGGGCTAAAGAGCAGGCTAGTGGTAATAGCGGTCATCATTCGGCTAGGGGTATTTCGGGCTGACCTGTTTTTGGGTAACATGGCCGACAGGCGAGTTTCTGGATAAAATGGAGAATATCAGGGATGACTGTCAGGGCTATTTTACTGCTGGTTTTGGTGTTGCCGTTCTGGGCTGTTGCTGACTGTTACGACCTGGCAGGACGGGATTATAAAATTGAACCGGACCTGCTGCGTGCGATTTCATTCCGGGAATCATCATGGCGGGATAACGCCCTCAACTACGTTTCGCCAGACAGTTACGCAATAGGCAGAATGCAGATCCATTCTCAGAACTTTAATCACCTGTCGCAGTTCGGGATCACGCCGGAGCATTTAAAAAATGATGTATGTATGAATATTTATACGGGCGCGTACTATCTGGCGATCGCGTTTAAACGCTGGGGTTACTCATGGCGGGCCGTTGGCGCATACAATGCCGGGTTTAAAGATGATCCGACGCAGGAAGCTAAGCGGCTTGAATATGCTGAAGAAGTCAGGCAGATGTATGACGGGATAAAGCGGAGTAATGCATCATCTTAACAATCTGGCTGACCGTATCAGCCAGATTGTCGTGCCAGTCAGATCACCAGTCGAAGGTTTCCTCTCCCTCCACCGGATTTGTATCACAGTCAAAATGAATATACATCGCGTTATATTTTCGCTGCATGTGATACACAAATTTCCGCAGAGATTTCGACAGTCCGGCCTGTTTCATTCTCAGAAGCGGATGATGCATACTGCCGATATCCGGAATATAACCGTATGTCGCATCGAACACCCACGGAATACTTTCCCCTCCTGACGCAATATCTTTCAGGGTGAACGCATCCTGTTTTTCTAGATGTGCCGTTGAACAGAAAATCAGTTTCATCATCATTGTGATGTTCCTCCATGAAATGTGAAAACGCCACCAACGTGGCGTAATGGTATTTAATCGATAGCGCGAAAAATCAGAAGAGCCTCAGGATGTTTTATGATGCTGATATAATCCTTCAGCGCATCCTGACGTTCGACCAGTAACTGGCATGTTCTGGCATATTTCTCTCCCATCGCTGAGGCTTTCCATGAAAGTGAATTCAGTATCATCAGAGTCGCTATTATTCCGGCAGCATCAGCACTGACCTCCCCTTCAAAATAATTACCCAGCACACAAATCTTGTATGTGTCGTCAAAATCAGGCGCAATGTACCCGGTCGTTTTCAACCTGACGGCTTTATGAAGTGAAGTTTCACCCTCACTCCCTTCAGGTATAACAAAATAATTCCAGTAACCACCCTCATAATCTGAGTGTCGGGTCAGCCAGTCCATGATCATACTTTCACCCACCGGAGAAAAAAACAGTTCAGGGATATAACGCAACCGGTTTTCATCCGGCACGATAAGGCGCAGTTCTGGTTTTTTACTGGCAGGCTCACCTGACAGCACACAGATAAACTGGCCAGTGTTATCCTGAATTGCCAGCGGCAAGCCTTTTACCGTCCAGACTTTTACTGATGAATTATCAGTTTCACTGCTCATGCTAAAAGACTCTGCACTTTCAGGAAGCGTGAAATATTCAGGCTGCGTCTGATTTTCAGCACAGGCGAGGATATAGCAAACCAAATCGGCAAACTGAACCGGCGTTATTGCTTCCGTGTTTTCATCGCATCTTTTGGCAGATTCAGCAGCGGCGGTTTTATTGTCTGGTGTGTGCATTCTGGTTTTCTCCTTTTCTGGTGATGTTTCCATCTCCCGGTGAGTTCGTTGCGGAAACCTTCATCTGAACCGCAACTGGTTGAACCTACTGAACCGGACCCAGATGTAGAAGTAGGTGGGTATAAATATGCGCTTGTTAATCGCCCAGCTGGCATTAGTGCGGTACCAGAGGGTCAGCTGTACTGCCACGGCATGATGAAGGCACTCCATATCATGACTACGCACGTCACGGTGTCATTACCTATAATTGCCAGCTTAACGATGAGGAGAAACGTCAGTTTGAGCTCAAGTATCTTCCAGCTGAAAGCGAATACCCTGATATAGCCTGGGAGTTCGTGGACAAAGATTTATATACATATGCCGCTGAATACCTTCAGATGTCGGAAGAAAACAAGGGTACATTTGAAAAAACGGCGCGCTCAAGGTTCAGAAAAGAGATGGAGATGATAGCGTTCCCTAAAGGCGCAGCCGAAGCGTTGATGATGAAGAAAATCGTAAATGCATTGGCAGAAAAAACTGTAAGCGAACCTGTACCTGAGCCGGAGCCAGCACCTGGACCATCAGAGGCAGACAATGAAGCTAACCAGGCCATTCAGTTACTGAAATCCATCTTGGCTCTGGAGTCCAGTGATATGGGACAACTCCCCGAAGCCCGCTGCCAGGTACGTAGCGCGGTTTCTTCACTGCAGAATGCTGGTCGGTTCGAAGAAAATGAAAGTCTGGTTAATTCCGCTGCACGGCATCTATCTGATCTGCTGGTAGCGATCCAGAGGAACGGAGGTGTAGCGTGAGATTAAGCGCACTTGAACGCCTTGACCTTACCGATAAGCTGGATGAGCTGATTGTCAGCGCGACGTCCGCAAATGGCCTGGCTCTGCTTGATCTAAACGACGAAATAGAACAGGTGATGGAGCTATTAGGGTATGGCGCAGCGGCAGTAGAACCGGTACCTGATTCACCAGCTGTTGTTCCTCAAATCGTCACCGACTTTTTGGCTGGAGCCTTTATCAAGCAGTCACATTCCGCGTTCCTGGAGACGTTACGAAACTTGTCGGAGTTTGTGGGGCAATTCCTTACCTTGGATGAAGTTAAGGAACAATCCGAGAACTGGATTGAGGATAGTGGTTTCGCGCTTTGAAGATAGGCCCCATCCGGGGCCTCCTGTCAGCTGCATCCACGAATGTTGTGGCAACTTGAGGCTAGATGATGTCTGATGATGCTTATTGATGTAGTTAAGTATTGTTTATTCGAAGAATATGGTACTATTTTTAGCACATAGATAAAGATTCATAATTTACTACTACTATTATACAAGGACGCATTCATGCCTGTACTGTTAAGGGGGGACTCAAATATGCCAGTAATGCCTATGACGTTTTCTCCTAGCGCTGTTGCACGTAGGTTTGAAGTTCTGAAAGAAGTAACCATACAGGATACCCTGTACCAGGTACTGTTTGACAGAAAAACTCCATTCGCAGCAGTTATCGAAGCAACTCCTTCTATCGTTAACGATGAATTGCGTCACAAAGTCGTAGCTACCTTAGAACTTCAGCGCCGTCCACAGCTTGAAGGCGTTCTGGTTAAAAAGTTCTGGGAAGATTGCGATGTGGCCCAGATTGAAGGCGTTGTAGTAGATGGTGCAATGCGAGACGTCGGCTTGGCCACGTTCGTTTACGAGACTGTCGCCATTGAAGCAGATATGACCCTGCTTAGCGATAATGAGCAATATGCTGGCGGTAAAGCCCTTTGGCAACACATTGCTCGCCAATCTAAAGACCTGGTAGTCTTCATCCTTGATACTGACTCTGCGCGATATCTGCCATTTGACGGCGACCGTATTGAGTATGATGGCAAGAGCATCCCAGAGTCTGAGATCTGGAGTGAACACCCAGACATCAGTAAGCACGGCGTAGTGCTCGTTGCTGAGTCCCGCAATAAAAGCAACGCGGTAGCAGCTTAACTCGTCGCTGGCTTTGAATAAGTGGCTCCCACAATGGGGGCCATTTTTGTTTCTACCCCCTCAAATCACATACTCCCTGACCTGCCCCCAAGATTAGATACAACCTTCTGTTAGTAATGTCAGTTGGTTTTTCTTCATATTTCCCGTTTCGCCAGTCCGCTGCAAATTCAGCTGGCGTCTGGCAATCCAGCGATGAATGTGGACGGCACTCGTGATAATCCTGCCGCCAGTCGTTAATGATTTTCCTGGCGTGAACGATATCGCTGAACCAGTGCTCGTTCAGGCATTCATCTCTGAATCGGCCGTTAAAGCTCTCAATAAATCCGTTCTGTGTCGGCTTGCCCGGCTGGATAAGCCGTAGTTCCACTCCATGCTCAAAAGCCCATTGATCGAGCGCGCGGCAGGTAAATTCCGGGCCCTGATCGGTTCATATCGTAGCCGGATAACCGCGAAACAACGCGATACTGTCCAGAATACGCGTGACCTGAACGCCTGAAATACCGAAAGCAGCGGTGATCGTCAGACACTCCTTCGTGAAATCATCCACACAGGTAAGGCACTTGAGCCTGAGACCGTTTGCCAGTGCGTCCATAACGAAATCCATCGACCATGTCAGGTTCGGCGCATCCGGACGTAGAAGCGGAAACCGTTCGGTCGCCAGCCCTTTACGGCGTCGTCTGCGTTTTACGCTCAGTCCATTAAGGTGGTAAATGCGGTATACCCGCTTGTGATTGACGTGAAGGCCCTCCCGACGCAGTAGCTGCCAGATGCGCCGGTAACCAAAACGTCTGCGTTCAAGCGCCAGTTCAGTGATACGCCCTGATAAATGTGCATCAGCAGATGGACGCTGAGCGTCATAACGGCAGGTCGACAGGGACAAACCTGTAAGTCTGCAGGCACGACGTTGCGACAGACCGGTCGCATCACACATCAACACCACGGCTTCCCGCTTTTGGCCTGTCGTCAGTATTTTCGCCCAAGAGCCACCTAAAGCGCCTCCTTATCCAGCATGGCTTCGGCAAGCAGCTTCTTGAGGCGGGAGTTCTCCTCTTCAAGCGACTTAAGTCGCTTTACCTCAGGAAGTTCCATGCCACCAAACTTCTTGCGCCAGGTGTAGAAAGTGGCATCGGAAATGGCATGCTTACGACAGAGCTCCCGGGCAGAAACCCCGGCTTCCGCTTCGCGGAGAATACTGATGATCTGTTCGTCGGAAAAACGATTCTTCATGGGGATGTCCTCATGTAGCTTATGAAGACATTACTAACATCGGCGTGTGTTAATCAACGGGGAGCATGTCAGCGTGGTTTGCCTTCTGTCGTCGGCCCTGTCGAAACAGAAATGAAGTAGATCCCCAGACAAAGGGAGTTTTGCCATCTTCTTATAAGGCCCCTTAGCTCAGTGGTTAGAGCTGTCGACTCATAATTGATAGGTCGCCGGTTCGAACCCGGCAGGAGCCACCATCATCCTTAACAGCGGCCAATGCATAACTCTTACTTGAACGAAGCTTCGATGGATGCGATTGGGCCTTTCAAGCGATACAGGAGCCCTTCTAATGCGTTGATAGCATTAACCAAAGGCTGATAGATTTTTTCCTGCCTAGACTGGCTCTCGCTCTGAATACGAGCCACATGGGCGTTATATACAGGCCTCATTCTATTCTCGGCCTCATTCTCATCGTCGTGCCGGATTATCCAACCAGTATCAAATCCTCGCATTCCGCCATAACGGCCACGATATTCCGAGAACGAAGCTCTGGTATTGATAGCGAAGTTGATCTCTAGATGGACTTTAGGGCCTATCTCATCCCTCACGCGTACTTTCTCGACCTTAAGATCGCTTATGGTCTCGTCTTCCATCTCGTGGAGTTTTGACAAGCAACCGTTGAGTAATTGCAGACCTTCAACTACAGCGTCTACCAAATTAGGGATTTGGTTTGGTTGTTTTAGATCCAATGCCTTCACAGACCAGAATGTTGTATAGACTGCGACAAAACGGGATATGACGACAAATTCATTCCAAAGATATCTGGCATCAGAGTTAATGGCGGCCTGTATTTCAGAAGCTGTTCTGTTAAGCAACTGCTGAGTATTCTGCTCCAGTAGGTCATCATAACGACCAGAGTTTTTGTATTGCTTAAGATTTCTTATGGCAGTGTCGACATCGATAACTATGGCTCTTGCCTCAACTGCCATTAACTCCTGATGCACATAGTTTTCAATTTGGGCTACGGCATTAGCGAGATCTTCCTTTGTTGCTAATGAGCCTGTAATTCCTTTTAGTAGCTCCTTAACTATCGTTTCACCGGCTGACTTACCAGCGGCAGTTGCAAACGCTATCAATAAATCATCAATTCCAACCATATTGGCCTCGACAATGAAATTGTAGTTATTGGTACCGAACCAAGAGAAGTTCGGCATTGCTGTTGTGTAGTTTTTGCTGGTGGCGGTACGCCACACGGAATGAGTATAGATAGCGGCTTAGAAAGTTTCCGCAAGGTCGCTCAGCTGGTGGTTTAACGTGAGGTGAGTATCGGTGTGGACTGACCCCACCCCGCTAGACAAATTCTGTCCTCACGACGAGGCCTGTTCAAAGGCCTCCGGACTGACGCCGCCGAGGTGGCTGTGGCGCCGGGCCCGGTTGTAGAACACTTCAATGTAATCGACGATATCGGCCCGGGCCAGATCCCGGGTTTTATAGATACGTCTTCTGATCCGTTCTTTTTTCAGTGAACTGAAGAACGATTCGGCCACTGCATTATCCCAGCAGTTACCACGCCGGCTCATACTCGGGCCAGATTAGTGGCCCGACAGAAGCGCTGCCAGTCGTCGCTGCCGTACTGGCTGCCCTGGTCTGAGTGTACGATGACCTCGCCGTCCGGTTTTCGCCGCCAGACGGCCATCATCAGCGCGTCGAGTGCCAGTTCGCGTGAGAGAGTGGGCTTCATCGACCAGCCGACCACATTACGGGCGAAGAGATCGATAACCACTTCCAGATACAGCCAGCCCTGCCAGGTGCGGATATAAGTAATATCTGTGACCCAGACCTGATTGGCCCGGACAACAGTAAACTGCCGCTGCACGCGATTAGGGGCAACCACTGAAGGTCGGCCGGCGATACGACGCGGCGCTTTATAGCCGCGCACGGCTTTGATCCGGTTCAGTTGCATAATACGACCCACCCGGTTTTTGCCGCAGGTCTCCCCGATTTCGTTCAGGTCGCCATGAACCCGCCGGTAACCGTATACGCCTCCGCTCAGTGAATATGAGTCACGGATAAGCGTTAGCAGGCGCTGGTTATCTTTATCGCGTGCCGAGAACGCGGGTTATGCAGCCACGCGTAGAACCCGGCCCGGGCGACATTCAGTACCCGACACATTGTCATCACACCCCATACAGTGCGGTGCTCATTGATAAAGCCGTACTTCAGTCGGGCTCCCTTGCAAAGTACCGCGCGGCCTTTTTCAGGATATCCCGTTCTTCTTCGGTGCGTTTTAGCTGCGCCCGTAGTTTCAGGATCTCGCTTTTGGCTTCCAGTAAATCCCGGGCATGCTGTTCGCTGTTATCGGGTTTAATAGCCCGTAGCCACTGATAGAGGCTGTGTGCAGACACGCCCAGGCGGTCAGATACTTCGGCAACGGAATAACCGCGTTCCGTTATTTGACGGACGGCTTCTTCCTTAAATTCAGGTGTAAATCGTGGTGTGCCCATACGCTCCTCCTATGCTCAAACTATAAGGCAGGATCGTCTACCGGGGCGGGGTCAGTCCATAAATAGCTCTGAGGTGTCTGTTAAACCCGTGGCGATTCATCCCCCCTGTTGGCGGAAGTAGTCCTTACACTTGAAGTACGGATCCCCCATCTTTACGCCAAGCTTTTTGGCCTCTGCCGACCTGGCTATTACGCTGCCATCGTTATTTGAGAGTACAACAACAGGCTTGCCGCGCAGGTCTGGTCTAAACACGGTTTCGCAGCTGGCATAGAAGGAGTTTACGTCAACGAGAGCGAACATAGCCGCCTCCCTTAATGATGGTCATCATACTGACCCACGCAAATATACTGTATGCATACACAGCACAAAAACACAGCAATTTAGATCTACGTTATGATGCAGATGTTGAAAGCGAAGCTGCTGAGATTACAGAATCATATGATTACGTAATCATAAAATAGCAGAAGAAATGGACTAAAAGAGAGGGATTGACGTTGGCTATATGTTGCACACAACCGCTAAAAAAGACTGACTGTACTAATCTTTTTTTCAAGATTGCGCGACATCATGTTGCGCAATTCTGACCTCCCGTTGAAGAAATCAGCACTCGATCAAATTTTGATTTTTTTTTCTTATTTGTTGACATATCGTCCAGGCCTTACGGTGCGTGGACTTAGCTTTTTTTAACATTTCAGGAGTCAATTTAACTATAAAATCAACCCTTGTGCTAAAAATATTCATCACTAGAATAATCTTTAAAGCGATATATGGCGTTTGGAGTAGTCATAAGATCCTACATATAGTGCTTATCTACTGAGTATGTGACAAAAAACAAAGGTTGTGAATAACAGACGGAAATGAAAAAACCCGGCTGTTTAGACCGGGTCTTTCAATCGGTATACGGAGTTCGCACCTCCGGTTACCGTGCCAAATGTATCTGGCGACTGAAGTTAGCTTAAACAAATGCACTGCATTCTTCAAGCAAGCTAAGGCATCCTAATAACACCTGGAACGCCCTAGAAGCACCTGGAAGAGTTTTAAAGCATGATTTAAAAGCGAAATTTCAGCCCAGTATTTTTGGTGATTAGAAGGCCCCACCCAAACCAGAAATCGTGCTGAATGTATCTGGCGGCTAGATACAGCAACTGCAAAGGCAAGCCCAAGGGTGTTTGCGGCGAGGCGCGATGAACAAAGAGGAAGATGCATGGCATTGCTTCTGTTGTTCTTAAAACTCGCGCACCCGGTGACGGCCATCATTACGGCCCTGCTGGGATACTTCAAAGACCGCTAACCCTAAGCCCAGGAGGCTATTATGGTTGCATTGCTGTTGAAAATCGTACCGCCGATGTTCGTGATCATTGACGCGATCATCGAGTACGTAAACCAGCGCCCTTAAGCCTGGTTTTGAAAAAGGCCCGGTGTAATGGGCCTTTTCTTCAATCTACGACGGTGACCATACCTTCGAACTTCATTCGGAAGTAGGAAGCATTACTCATTAACTGGTCTTTGTTCTTTACTCTACCCGCAGCCTTTCGCGCGAATTCAATAGCACCAGTCAATTGTTCATCGACATAGTCGGTGATAAATCGGCGTATTATGTGGCGTTGATACTCAGCGATAGAGATATGGCTGGCAGCGGCTTCTTTACTGTTTGCATTCGCTGCACTTACTAACGCATTCTTTAACGCATTAAAATTCTCACGAGGGATCTCATTAGATGGTATGTCCATTACTTAGCCTCCTCATTCTTTGAATAAACAGGATCGTTACCCTTAGGTAAAGCTACAGAACGTTCCCGATAATACCGTAGACGCTCCATAAAATACTCTCGGTACTGCTCAGGTTGTTCTCTGGCCACCTGCTCCGCGATGACGGGTATATTCTACGCTCTTTGTAGGCAACGCCTGAGGCGGCAAGATCGACGTTAACTTTGTCGCGCTCTTCCTGAGACTTTGCTGCAATGTTCCAATCTGACATACAGCCTCCTTAACAGTCAGTCATTGAGTGATACTGGCAGTGAATTCAACGAATTGTGCGTCCACCAGCTCTTGATCGCCCGGCAGGTATTGTTTGTTACCAGCTGCAGGTAAAACAACAACCTCGTTGCCACCAAACTGATCGGCGGTAATATCCAAAATAAATGCGCCCACAGGGGTTTGGACTTCAAGCCAGTAGTGCCCATGCCCACCAGCGTGATCGAAATATCCGCCATCGGTTTCGCCGTCACCGCCCCGAGGTATCGCTCGGTAATCCGTAAATTGATTTACCGTCATCATTGCAAGAAACGTGGCATAGGCACAGGTGCCTTTCGTTTCGCCAGCCGCATCGCAATCAGCCAGCATCTCCGAAAAAATACGCCGGGTCTTGCTGGCTACTTCAAAAATCTCTTGAGTAACAGACTCAACCAAGTGGGCCCCCAGATTAAGTAAATACCGATTATTTGGCTGCTGATGGAGTGCCAGCTGCTTCGCATACGGCATCCATGTGCTTCTGAATCCACTCACTTAGAGTCAAGCCTTCAGCGTTCGCCTGAGTGACGTACTGGTTTTTGCGCTTTGGTGTAACACGCATTCGGATCATCGCCGTTGCCGGTTCGTCGTCCTTCATTGAATTTAGGGCGCGTGGGTCTCGTTCTTCGGTCATGATTTTTCTGTGTGGAAAGTGATAGCTGTAGGGATATTACCGCAGGATCAGGAAAAGCCCCAAACGGGGCTATCCGTTATTCACTTAGCGTAATTTCAGTCAGGTAGGTTTCAGCTGCTGCTACTCTATGAGCGTTAACTTGCCCGTCTGAGCCATATAAGCGTCCGCAGGTGAGACCTCGTGAATGGCCAGCGTCATACCCGGCAAGGAAATGTTCCTTAACGCCTCCAGCTGATTCGGTTACCCCCTGGGCTGGTGGTGTGGTGTAAACCAAGATTACACGACGTGGATCGGCGTGAGGAGAAACAGGGTTGGCTTTGAATAAATAGCCGCACCCGTCTTTCTGCACGCTCCGTAACTCCTGTTCGTCAGTTCTAGCTACAGGCTCAGCTTTCATTTTCCCATCCCCCAGCGACGTACAATTTCGATCCAAAATCTTCCTTGCTCACTCTTTTCCTCCGGAGCTGATGGCCATGACAGAACCAGGTACGGAGTAGTCCGTAGAATCAAACACGACGCTTACAGCGCGAAGAAACTTAACGGCTTCCAGTTCTGGCATGGGTTGATAGTCAGCGTTTGTCTCAAAGCTTTTGCTGTGATGGTTGTAAACAATGCCCGGCAATTCTTTACGAAGCTTGGCCATATCACGGGTTGTACAGGCATTGGCAACACCAAAGGTCTCCATCACGTAGCGGTAGTTGTAGCTGTCAAAATCGCATCAACAAACTTTGTTCGGGCATTCAGGTTTAAGTCACTGGCTTTAAGGCTTGTCATGGCGGTCTACTCCGTCTCACTAGGTTGGTGAAAACGCTCCGTTTACTTCAGTTTGGATGGCAGTTCATAGGTTCTCCGTAGCACTCTCAGAAAATTTTCATCACCCGAGTTCTACGCTTGACAAGCTGGCTGATTGCCCATGCACAGGTGCTGCCAAACAAAAATAAAATATCGTTAGATTATTGATCCATGCAAAGTTTTGGACGGTTAGTGAAATGGAAGATGCAAGGAAGTTGGCCAAGGAGAAGGCTATAGAACGCCAGCGACGCAAGCAGGCAGACCCGGCATGGAGAGCGGCACAGTACGAGAAGAAAAAGCAGAGCGCCCAGCGCCAGCTGGAACGGCAGCGGGAAAAGTTAGCGTCACCAGAGTATCGCGCTCAGCTGCGCGAAAGAGAGGCAAGCTGCAAAACCAAAAAAGAGCACCAGGGGATTAAAGGGGCGGACGCCGACTGCAGACGAAAAACGCGTTATGGACGCGCTCGGAAAACTCACCTGCATCGCTTGCTGGGTGCATGGCAAGATTCAGCCGGTGATCAGCCTCCACCACATCGACGGTCGTTCGGCGCCAGACGCACATAAAAAACAGCTCCCGTTGTGCTGCTGGCTCCACCAGCTTGCGGCTCCGCCCGAAGTCAGGAAGATTTACCCCTGGCTTGTGCCAGTTCATGCCGATGGGAAGATAGGCGGTAAGGCGGAGTTTGAGCGGTTGAACGGGACGCAGGAGGAACTTTTGAAGCTTGCTCTAAGCCAAATTGAGTAATGCGAACTGGCCGTGAAGTTTAGGCCAGTTGCTTGGATTGAGCTCTAAATATCAGATAGCACGCGTTTCAGAAAGTAATTTTCTCACAAACGTATTACAGAAGTGGTTGTAGCGTTCATATCGGCCCTTCACTTCTTCTTCTACGGCATACCTTTTAGCTCGCATGTATTCGAGATTCTCTTCCTTCCTAACCAAGGATAAATCCTTAAGAAATGCGTCCCAATTATCTTGGATTTTTTTAATGTTTGTAATATCACTTCCCGTAAACATCGAAGCAAGGGCCTGGGTTACAATTGCGACTACAAAGCCAGATGGGACATACCTCATCGACGATAATTTTTTTTTAAAAGTATAGTAATCAACGTTATCAATCATACAGTCACGAAGGCTTTCTTGACCATTTTTAGGCTCTCGAAAACGAGGTCCTATCGTTGTGAAATAAGCTTCGTAAAATACTTCATCCCTTAACTCAGGATCTAACTCATCCAATGCTTCTATAAAGAACGGCAGAGTATTGTAAGTGGATTTTAGGCTATATTCAGCATGGTAGTTATTGATTAGCTTCATGAAAGATAGTTCTTTAACTAAACCATATTTCGCTCTAAGAACTTTATGTCCTGAGGTTAAAGTTTCTAACTTCTGTCTTTCCCAGATAACTATTCTGAATGGAGGTTTGTTATTCTCTACATATTGTTCAAGGTAATTCTTACATGCGTTAGAAAGGTATCCGGAAGCTATGATGAGCAATACGTCAGGTCGTGTTGAATGAGCCCATGATAACGCACCCTGCAGCTTTTCTGGAGGTACGCCCTTGTTATAGTGTTTGCATTCAATATTCCACCTTTCGTTAAACTTTGAACCATCAATATCCGTCTTGTGGAAAATAGCTTCCAGGTCGCGTCCTTGGTCAGAAGGACTTGAACCCAGTGGTGTACCCTTCCTCCAGTCAAGATGTGCAGGCTCCAGGCTTAAAAGCACTTCATAACAAAACTCTTCAAATTGAGTTGGGTCAAGTGAATCGAAATTGAACTCCACGGAATCCCCTTATAGCTTTATTTTTTTCTGGTTTGTGCATGCTGTAAGTCCCGATTATCTATCATTTTTCGGTCTTGCACAATTGCAGGAACGACGGGGAGTGAGGAGTGATTGAATAAGAGAAAAGCGCAGCCATAGATTCAAAAACTAAACATTTTTAGTCCCATTTAAGTCTGGTGTGTTTTATATTCGCTCCGTGGCAATGATGCCACCGGGCGTGGAACCCCGACAAAGTGAATAGCAGTACAGCAGTGTCACATCATAATGGCGGCACTAACAGAGAGGCTACTTAGTCCATCGGTGATTCACTATTTCCGAAGTTCCAGCTCTGTTAGTGCCGCCGCCATCTTTTCCAGGCGGCTCCAGCAATAAACGGAGTGACGAATGGACGTTAAATACCTAAACACCAAGATATCTAATACCACAGGCGGTTGCTACGACTGGTCGGTACAGTTTGGCAAGAAGACGTTTACCGGTGCTCTCGATGAAGCAAAGCGCTGGCTAATGACTCAAACCTGTCTGAAGCTCGAAAGAAGGAAGAAAAAAACTACTTGAATCTAACTGTTTGTAGCGTTTATGATTTTTTGGCCGTAGCAAAATCTACGGACGGGCGTGAGAACCCGGATGAACTGTTAAAGGCGACACAGACGCCATAGCGTCTTTTCTTGTGTCAAGCCATCGCGCACCCATATCGGTAATAACCGTATAAAATCTATGGTGGCGCTGGTGGGGCCGACTTCGGTCGGGCCGGTCTTTATCCTTTAACAGCCGGTTTCTCACCCCCATCAGCGTCACCGCCATTTTGAGCGTGAGAACTCAGGCGGTGACTCCTTAAATGTTAAAGGGGACTGCCGCCATGGCTACTACCACCACCAAAACTCACCCAGAATTCATCTGGCGCTTCTACTCTTGCCAGAAACGCCGTTATCACCTTGTCATTGCCCAGACCGAATCTGAAGCCCGTTCACAGCTTCCTGACTCTCCGTGTATCTTCTCGTCTCGCTTCTCCACTGAGCGCCCGCCAGTCAACTACTGGATCACCCAGGGGGCCTCCGCATGATTGATCTCAACCGCCTCCAGGTTGTCTCTTCAGGACATACCCTCTTCAATGCTTTTGTCATCGTGGTTGATATCGACGCGGTTCTTCGCCGCGCCGCTTGGCCAGAAAACCTTTTTGTCTGGTGCGAAGTCAACGCAGATGACTATGTAGAGCTGTTTCTTGTCAGCGACATGGCCATTTGCATCTTCGAACCTGCTCCAGACGACTACTGCAGCAGCGATTGGATCGTTATCTCCGTGCAGTAAGAGACGTGCCCCTGCCCTTTGGTGGGGGCTTCAGTGCGTTTGAAGAATGGGTTTTACATGAGCAAAGCTACTAAACCAGCAGCCTTTAACGGCTACGAGCTGGCGTTTGTCGTCGGGCATTCTCGACTGTCGCGCAGTGCTGGCCATATCCTCGCATAGTGCGCGAACCTGACCGCTTCCACCAGCGAATACTTTATTCACAAATCTCACCGTACGATCGCCGAGGAAACCGGCTACAGCGTTTCGACGGTGTTCCGGGCATTTCAGGAGGCGGTTGCTCGCGGTCTGTTAAGCTGCACTGCCGTTGCAGATGAGCGAACCAACGCTAGGAAGGCGAACCTATACCGGTTTACGCCTGGATATCTGGCGTTCGTGGCGCGGGTAAAAGAGAAACTGGTTGGTGCAGATCTTAAAATCACGTCGCCGGTGCGAAAGTTGAAGCAGCTGATGGATCAGGTTTTCGCCCTGTCTCCCCCCGGTCAAATTAATAGGCCCTCCCCCGGTCAAAATGACGTAGCTAAGAATAAGAGAACTTCCTCAAGAACAACAAGAAGAGATCTTCCGGGTAAGCCGGAAATGCAATCGCCGGTTATTGGCGCTCAGCAGCTGGCGCACACAATCGCAACAGCAAAAGCAGCCGCGGCTAACAAGCGCTCGCAGCTGGCCATACAGGAACGCCACCAGCAACGTGATGCCATCGGGAGCCAGGCGCGTAAATACGCCTACCTGCAATACAGGAGGGATAACGATTTGCCGGGGATTAGTGACTTCAGCAACGAACCGCGTACCGGACGGTTGAAGGACGCTATTGATGCACTAAAGTTAAGGCTGTCGCAAAATTCGTGAAATTCAACTTAGGGACTGTAGATTAAATTGATAAATGAGGTATGTTACTGTCAGACATAGCAAAAAATCATGGTATGGATTACTAATGGATAAAAGCTTAGAGAAACTTTTACCTGATTTTGGTAAAGCAATACGCCCTCTTGTTTTCAAGCATGTAACAACAAAAAAAGTAGCAAATGCAAAGCATGTCTTATTCATGGCTGGATCACCTGCGGCAGGAAAAACCGAACTCTTAAACAGGCTTATCGAAGAGAACCAATTCGACAACCTGGTTAGAATTGATGCCGATGATTTTCGCTGGTGGTTCCCTTACTACAACGAAGCGAACGCTTTTGAATACCAGCGACCGGCGTCAAGGATGGTAGATTATATTTATAAGGAAGCCCTTGAAAAAGGTTATCAAATCGTTATGGACTCCACGTTTTCAAGCATAAGGAACGCTGAGCAGAATTTTGATCTGGCCTTGAGTATGGGATACAAAGTGATGTTGAATTATGTCTATTTTGACCCGGAACACGCATGGACTTTTGCTCAAGCCAGGTCACGCAAGGTTCCGTTAGAGATACTAAAGGAAAATTTCTTTAAGAGCCGAGCTACTATTGAACATATGCTTGCGAAGTACGAAGGACGTTTCACACTCAATGTATATCATCGCCAGGTAGACCCTGAAAACGAAGGGCACTATGTGGTGAACGAGGTTTACAACGTGTCTCTGAAAGACTGGCCCACATCCCATCATTGCCCATATGCAGACATTAGCGATCTTGCGCACATAGGTGTATAATAAATGTCCGATTTGAGGAGTGCATATGTCTGCTAAAACTGAAACCACTAAACCAACTCCCGCAATTACGCTGTTCGATGCATTCGGACCGAACGTTAGTGAGGAAGTTAAAGCTATCAACCATAGAGCTGCAGAGCTTTCTATGGATGATATGGTTAAGGTTATGGGTCTCCAGGATTCAGCTTCGAAGACGACATCTAAAGTCAAATTTGAAACCAAATCGAGTTTCGCTCTTGATACGTCTGAAATGCTCTCTTTACTAGCATGCTTTGAAGAAAAACAATCAACAGCAGATTTGGGTTCAAGGCTTAAAAAAATTGGATATGACATTGCTGCTTCACGAAAGCAGTCAGAAAACGTACAACATGTCATTTTTCAGATGCTCAACGACCCTTCAATGCAGCGACGCCCGACTATAACCCCTACTCATTCCAGGGGTGGGCTTGTAGTTAAAAGAGCTGTTGATTCAGCCGCTGATCAGCTTCAGAAGTTGCTCGATGAGGGAGTCGATAGTCGTTCGATTTCTATCGCGATTAAATATCAGGACCCTGAAACAGGGTTAACGCGTACTCGTACGGTAGAAGATGATGCTTCTGGTTCTGCTGGTGCTCGGGTTGTCTTTAGAAGAAGGACTCATGAGCGTAAGGTAGGCAAAACTATTCGTGACTACTTCGCGGACCTGCATCCTGCAGGAAGCAAAAAGTAGCTCTTATCAGCATAAAAAACCGCCCTTGGGCGGTTTTTTCATTACTACCGTCTTACTCAATCAATCCAGTTCCCCGGCGCGTATCTTCTCTAGTGTTGATTTCGTGCGAGGCATTTTCCCTTTAGCAGGATTCATGATGCTGCAGTTGGTCACATCAGCGGCTCTACGTGGATCACCATCAGCTGTTAGCCATTGGCTATTTAGCTTGGCATTCCCATCGAAAATAGACATTCGATACTGGGTATAGGATTCACCCATTTCGGCGTAAAGCCTGAAGTTGACGACCGCGCCATTAGTGAAACTTCGAATCTCCAGATCATCCGCTTTAGTCTTGTCGACAAACATCGCCTTGCTACTCTCATAAAGCGAAAGCGTTTTGTTTCCGCAGGCAAACTTATAAACATTTTCACTTGCTTCTGCCCACGAAGTGAATCGCCACGGATAAGAAAGACCAGGACGAAGACGAGTAACCAAAAAATGTGTTTATAAGGCGGTTGGAGTTACGTTTTGACGTGGCGCGGCGGGGTTTCAGCCTCTAAAGAGCCCTTTTTATCCGCTTTATAAACACGTCTGCAGCTATATCCTACCCTCCAGCCCTCCCCTCGGTTTCAAAATCCGGTTTACAAGCACACTCAGCGTTAGCTCCTCACATCCGCTTTATAAACACGATCCGATTTATAAACACATTTATGCTCCATGCGTATCGGCTATCCGGAATACTCTTTCCTTTCTGGAGCTGCATAAGGAAAAAGGGGCTGCCAGCGAACTGACAGCCCCTTCATAAAGGCGCTTGCGGACATAACCAGACGACACCAGAAGCCCTGGAAAGGCGGGGCTTCCCCCGCCTCCAGGTTGCTACTTACCGTTGGATTCGTAAGCCAGAATTGCAGCGACCTCCCTGTCCCCAACCTTTAGCCGGAACTCGCATAAGCGGGACCGGGTAAGGTATGTGAATATTAATAGTGTGAGACACACTATCAGCACGCACCAGGTAACAGAACTTCGCGGCAGTTTCATAGCTTACTTCTCCTTGCCATCTGGCACGTAAGCGGCTAATCTGTTGGTGTCGATTCAAGCAGATTGCCTCGGGTTAATTGAAAAATTACTCGGGGCTTTCTTCTTTCTGTCACACAACAACGGTAACAAACCACCTGGACGTCATGAGACAGAAAGCCTCAAGCGCCGTGGCGAATCATATGGTAAATCAGGTAGAAGCAACAGGTTGCAATAATGCTACCTGTAGCAGAACACCAGACCATAAAGCTCATGGTATCTCCCTTCCGTCCCCGAATCCCTTCCCCCAGTCAGCAATCTGCTCATCCAGCACAGTCAGCTGCTTCGCCACGTCTTCAGCCTGCATGTTGAAATCACATTCCAGACCGCCGCAGAGGCCATCCCACTCAACAGCCATGTCGGTGAGTTTACTGACCACCGTCTGCAGTCGTTTACGCTGGCTCCTGGCAATCTTGAGTTCTTCCCTGTACGGGTTCGCCTTTCTGCTCATACAACCTCCCGGTACATCAGCTTGTTCGGCACCATCCAGCGCTCCATCAGCATGACGGACTCCGGCGCATCAGCAGCCAAAAGCCCGGCCTCACGGGTGACGCACCAGAATGGCTCGCCGTAGAATTCATCGCGTTCAAACTCAGCCAGGGACGGGAACCGCCCGCTCCAGCGCCAGAACATGTCCTCGATGTCATGCAGGTAAAGCTCCGTACCCGACCAGCGGGAACTCCAGCTGCTCACCGTATCCGGGGTATGAAACGCCAGCTCGATTTCCGCCTGCCCCGCCAGCGCCCGGTACGCGCGCTCACGCTGGCACTGCTCTTTACGGCGCTGGCGGGAGTATTTTTCATCCCGCAGTTCATCCTGCCGGCGAACACGCTCGGTCTGCTGAAAACGCACTTCCGGAAACAGGCTCTGACCTGCGCCCGCGGGAAGCGGAAGAAAACAGCAGATACCCCGACTCTCGATCAGCGTATCAATGGCGTTCAGCCAGCTGTCTTTACTGCCGCGCAGCTCCTGCACCGACAGCACCGGCGCGAACAGGTTCAATTCCCTGACGGTGATACGCTTACAGCCCTTCAGGTAGCGGAAAAACGCCCTCGCATACGGATACTCTGGCAGATGCGCGCCGCGTGCGAGTTTCCTGTCGACCTCGCCAATCGCCTGCATCGCGGCGCGTCGCTCAGGACTTTGCGGAACCAGTGAGAGGGTCATCGGGATCATGCCGTCATCTCCTCAACCAGGAACGCTGCAACGCCGCGCACAGAGTACACCATCTTGCAGATACTGCCCGCCGCCGACAGCAGCGAGTTAAAACGCTCCGGGGAGAACCTCTCAGCCCGCAGCATCTCCCGGACAAAAGAGCCGTCCGCAGACGCCAGTACCGCCAGCCACTCCGCGCAGACTTCGCCAGGACTGCACAGACAAAGATGGAACGACTTATCGGGTGCGGCGTAGCGGATTTGCACGGGGAACAGCCCGCCGAACTCGGTGCGATATTCGGCATTGACCTTCCATCCCTGCGGGGCGTCGAGGAACTGCATCACTGACGTGGAAAGGACATGACGCTCGTCATCGCCGCGTTCACGCCAATCTTCGAACTCGCATGGGAACATGTCGCTCAGCTCAGTGCCGATGCCGGTTTTAATAATCTGATCCATGAGTATCTCCTTATTGCCGCCCCACAGGGCGGCTCACCGTATCAGGCGGCGTTTGCCATAGTGTCAGTTTCAGTGGTGCTTTCGTCGACAGGCGCATCCGCTACAGACGCAGGGCCTTTCAGCCATGCCGGAACCCAGCGGTTTTCTTTCATGAAGAACGCGGCATGTTCAGCGGCCTCCCCCTTCTTCATCTTCTCCGCATCCCCTGCTGCGCCCGTCAGACCAGCCTCTTTCAGTGAGGCCACAATCTGCGGCTGCTTCAGGTGCGTGAAGTAGTTCTCTTTCGTCGGATGCCACCAGTCGCGCAGATGGAAGCCCAGCGCCGCTTCCAGCGTGTCGAGCGTACTCCGGGAGGTATGACCCATGTCGCGGGTCTGCACACCGTCCACAGAACAGGCGGTACAGAAGGCCATCAGCGACATCAGCAGGTTGCCGTCGAGGGAAAAGAAGGTGGTGAAGTCCTTCTCCCATCCGGCGGGCAGCAGCGCCTGAAGGCGGGCTTTCTCCTTCATCAGAACGTCGAACGCCGCGCCCTCCTTACCGGACGGGGCATTTTCTGTAAGAGAGCCGTGAGACACCGTCAGGTTGATACGGACCGGATGAGTGGTGGTCAGGCAGCCTGAGAACACGCAGGTACAGAGTCGCCAGACCATCAGCGCCACCGCCTTTTCGGGCTGCAGCATCAGGTCGGCCTGTACTGCCAGCGTACGCTCTGAGGACATTTTCGTGAGCAGCGGTACGCTGATACCCTCTGCGGCATCCGGCGTGCGGGAGGAGTACCCTGACGGTGCACTGTCTTTCTGCGCGTCTTTCGGCATGTCAGCAACAAGACGCATCCCACGCTGAACGAGTGCCCTGCCTTCATACAGGCTGACCACCACGCCAGACTCAGCCTTCATCTCGTCCGTCCACGCATTGATTTCGCCCGTCAACTCGAGCGCCGCAATTTCAGCCTCAATGGCATCAGATTCGTCGCAGACGGAGTCGTACTGGTTGTACTGCTCGTGAAGCTCATTCAGACGATGCTGCTCGTGGCGGGTGTAGACAGGGTCAGGTACGTCCGGCATGACATACACGCGCGCGTCTTCGCCGTGGTGCCAGATGCGGGCAGGACGGCCCTGCGCCCACTTCCAGCCTTCCTGCTGCTGAATGTCCCGCGCAATGCTGTCGAGCTTTTCCTGTACCAGACGGTCGGCCAGCACGCGGTCAGCCGTACCCTCCCCCTCTTCCTGACTGAACAGGTCTTCACGGACATAACCCCCTGCCGCCTCGTAGGCCTCGCGACCGATGAAGACAAACTGCGGGGAGGTAATGCGCAGTTCGGTGTCAGTGACGGCACTTTTCAGCAGATGGGCAGGCGCACTGCTGTATCTGGCCTTCACACCCTCAAAAATTTCAACCTGACGGGTATGGTCTTCTTCCAGACACAGCGCCTGACACTGCTCGACGCTCAGTTCGTCGGCGGCGAGCTTCTCCATCAGCACTGGTGCAAGATTTGCAAGCTTCAGCATCCGCTGCACGTGGCGCGAGCCGTAGCCCATCCCGTCACCGATTTGCGCGGGAGTCTTCCCGTCCGCTGCCAGTCTGCCAAAGTGTGCAATCTGCTCTGCGGGGTGCATCGCGGCGCGCTGGTCGTTCTCGATGAAGGAGGCCAGCTTCGCCAATTCGACCGACACGCGCTTCACGGTGACCGGATGGTCGGCCTGTAAGCGCCCCTCTTCAGCCAGCCACTGCATCGCACTCAGACGGCGCCCACCTGCCGCCACGCCTGACTTATTGTCTTCCATGTCGTGCACAATCAGGTTTTGCAGCAGCCCGACGGAAGCGATGGTTTCAGCCAGACTGCGGACGCTGTCCACGGAATAAGGGATGGTACGAACGTTAAAGGGGGATTTTACGAGATCGGACAGCGAAACGATTTCGGTCTGAGCCGCCTCGATTGCCGCCTGAAGCGCCGCCAGTTCGGCTTTGTTCGGTTTCTTCACGCTGTTCTTTTTCGGTGCTTTTGCTTTAGACTCGGTTACTGACATTGTTAATACCTCGCTTTATTGATGATTGTCCGGCCCTGCGGAGTTGGCGCTCCGGCAGGTCACTCTCTTACTGTGTTTTACGGATGCCGTATCGTTCGATGTAACGGTTGAGCCAGTACCCTGCGCTCGTTTCAAAATTTCACGCCCGCCAGAATATTTCCCTGTCACGGCGAACGCCCAGGCGAAAGTCCTTACCCCGATCGTCCTTGATGGCCACGTATTCATACCCTGCCGCTGCCGCATCGGCCTGTTCCCGGGCTACCCCACCTTCGGGCTGCACATTCAGGATCGCCGCCAGCTCCACCTCTTCCGCCGTGGGCATATGCTTCACCGCTGGCTGGTTAAGAAATTCCTTCAGGACCTTGCTCACTACCTGCCTACTTTCAGAACAGGGTCTGGCTTTTAAAACCACATCATCCGTTGAGTTTCCGGAGCCGCGGTTTTGACGTTTTGGGAGAACCTGCTGGTAGTTCCCGGATGAATGCACTTCACCCGTTTGAGAACCTTCGCCGCAGGGGCGTAAACATCACTGGCAGACGCAGCTGTCCGGGGTGAGCGGGAAATTTATTCCGGTCTAATGAAGTGACGCGGAATGGCCGGGGGAAATTTATTGCGAAAGGCTCTGCCGTTCCTGGACAACCAGGAAGACTGTGGTGTTATCAGCACCCGGCAGGAAGGACTTAAACGGAGAAAAGGCATACGCCGAGAGATGGGCAGGGGCACGCCGCAATGACGGAAAGCCGCGCGCGGCGAAACGGCGTTGCCCTCTACATGGCATCGATGCCGTTGATTTTTTTTCGATGACATGCCGGAAGCGCAGGGTACGGCGCGAGTGAGTGGCGCAGCCGGAACGGCTGCTGCGAGCGTGGAGTTGAGTCATGGGATGGACACCGGAGGCACCTCCCCCTTTTCCTCATTCCCCACACTTGAACAGCCCTTCTCGTAAGTTCAGGCCTGCGGTCGCGTCAGGAAGGAAAAAGGGGCTACCGGTAACCCCTTCATAAAGGCTCTCCAGGCATGTCCAGGCAGCCTCTTCCCCCGCCGGGGTTGGCTACTTAGCGGATTATTCGTTAGCCATGAAAGCCCTATCCTGGCGCAATGCGCAAATCTGGCCGCCTCCACCTGCGACTATTTCATCCACAAATCACACCGCACGATTGCATAAGAGACTGTCTTGCTCACATGGGTGTATAATAAATGTCCGATTTGAGGAGTGCACATGTCTGCTAAAACTGAAACCACTAAACCAACTGCAGCAATTTCATTGTTCGATGCATTCGGACCGAACGTTAGTGATCAAGTTAAAGCTATCAACCATAGAGCTGCAGAGCTATCTATGGACGATATGGTTCAGGTAATTGGCCTCCAGAATTCAGCTTCGAAGGCGCCATCTAAAGTCAAAGTTGAAACCAAATCCAGTTTAGCTCTTGATACGGCAGGAATGCTCGCTTTATTAAAATACGTTGAAGAAAATCAGTCAATTGCGGTTTTGAGCTCAAGACTTAATGAAATGGGATTCGACTTTGCTGTTTCGCGAAAGCCGTCAGAACATGAAAGAAATGTCATGTTTCAGATGCTCAACGATCCTTCAATACTGCGAGGTTCGACTATAACCCCTACTCATTCCAGGGGCGGGCTTGTAGTTAAAAGAGCTGTTGATTCAGCCGCTGATCAGCTTCAGAAGTTGCTCGATGAAGGAGTCGATAGCCGTTCGATTTCTATCGTGATTAAATATCAGGACCCTGAAACAGGGCTAACGCGTACTCGTACGGTAGAAGATGGTGCTTCTGGTTCTGCAGGTGCTCGGGTTGTCTTTAGTAGAAGGACTCATGAGCGTAAGGTAGGCAAAACCATTCGTGACTACTTCACGGACCTGGATCCTGCAGGAAGTAAAAAGTAGTTCTTATCAATTGGTCGCGAATTAATTACACATATGCGCCCAGTTAAAAAATAGTAAGAAATGCACAAAAAGACCGCCTTACGGTGGTTTTTTTGTTTGGGTGATGCATAAAAAAGCCGCCCCTAAGGACGGCTAGAAACTTTGCAGTTTTACCGGTTTCCCGGATCCAGACCCCTGTTAAAGGAACCAGTTGATAAGTTGCATAACTGCTGCAACTAGACTAATTATCGCTGTAATAAGCTCAAACATAGCCCGCACCTCCATCTCTCTGTGGTGCGTGGATCTAAGCATTCCCTACCTTTTTGATGCGTCCAACAGGTCTGCCCTTCTCTTTTGCTAAGAAGATAAGTTTTCCACGCTACCGGCCGAGGAATTCGGGTTTCCAGCCCGAACAAGGACTAACATCCTAACAACTTACGGCGTAGCCACCGATAGGACGCTGATTGCTACTAAAATTGAATAAACTAAGGAGAATATATTCAAATTTTATGAGCCAAAATCTTCAGTTTTCTCTTCAGAAAAAAAAGAACTTTAGCTTCTCTACTTAACGGTCGGTTAATGGCTTATCATTCTTTAGCGCAGGAATTATATGGATAAATCTTAATGTGGACAATGTGTTTGATACAAAAAAAATACTGTAATATACTTGTTCTTGCTAAGAAGATAAGTTTTCCACGCTGCTACTTACTGGCTTCCAATCAGTAAGTTCCAGAAATGAACCCCGCCATCCAAGCGGGGTTTGTGCTTTCTAGCGTTCTAGAAAGACCTCAATCCAATCCCCCGGCACGTATCTTCTCCAGTGTTGATTTCGTGCGCGGCATTTTCCCTTTAGCAGAATTAATGAAGCTGCAGTTGGTCACATCAGCGGCCCTACGTGGATTACCATCAGCTGGAAGCCATTGGCTACTTAGGCTTGGCATTCCCATCGAAAATAGACATTTAATACTGGGTATAGGATCCGCCCGTTTCGGCGTAAAGCCTGAAATTGACCACTGCGCCATTAGTGATACTTCGAATCTCCAGATCATCTGACCTGCCCCCAGTATTAGATACAACCTTCAGTTAGTAATGCCGGTTGATTTTTCTTCATGTTTCCCGTTACGCCAGCCTGCTGCAAATTCAGATGGCGTCTGGTAATTCAGCAATGAATGAAGTCTGGACTCGTTATAGTCCTGCCGACAGTCATTAATGATTTTCCGGGCATGAAGAACATCGCTGAACCAGTGCTAACTCAGGCATTCATCCCGAAAGCGACCGTTGAAACTCTCAATAAATCCGTTCTGAGTTGGCTTATCCGGCTGGATTATGCGCAACTCAACACTATGTTCAGAGGCTCATTGATCCAGCGTGCGACAGTTAAATTCCGGGCCCTGAACGGTTCTTATCGTCGCAGGATATCCACGAAACAGCGCAATGCTGTCCAGAATACGCGTGACCTGAACGCCTGAAATCCCGAAAGCAGCGGTGATCGTCAGACACTCTTTCGTGAAATCATTCACACCGGTCAGGCACTTGATCCTCCGGCCGCTGGCAAGTGCATCCATGACAATATCCATCGACCATGTCAGGTTCTGCGCATCCGGGCGAAGAAGCGGAATCAGTTCAGTCACCAGACCCTAACGGCGCCCCCTATGTTACACCCAGTCCGTTAAGGTGATAGTTTCGGTAAATCCGCTTGTGGCTGACGTGAAGGCCCTCCTGACGCAATAACTGCCAGATGCGCCGGTAACTAAATCGGCGGCGTTCGAGTTCCAGCTCTGTGATGCGTAGAGTCAGTTATGCGTCAGTAGACGGACGCTGAGCCGAATAACAGCAGGTTGAAAGTGACAGACCGGCCAGCCTGCAGGCACGGGGTTGTGACAGATCCATTGTCTCTCACATAACTTCCACGACTTTCCGTTTCTGGTCTGTTTTAAGAACTATCGGCCCAGAGCTACCTGAAGCGCCTTCTTATCCAGCATAGCATCAGCAAGCAGCTTCTTGAGACGAGCGTTCTCCTCTTCAAGTGACTTGAGCCGCTTCACTTCGGACACTTCCATGCCGCCGAACTTCTTACGCCAGGTGTAGAAGGTGGCGTCTGAAATGGTATTCTTGCGGCAGAGTCCCCGGTCCGAAACCCCGACTTTAGCCTCACTGAGGATAATGATGATCTGTTTGTCGGATAACGCTTCTTCAAAGGGATTTTCTCCTGTGGCTTATGAAGACATTAGTAGCATCGCGGTGTATTAATCAACGGGGAGCAGGTCACCAATTAAGTGGTGGGACCACGGTCCCAGTTGAGCGGTGGGACCACGGTCCCAGTTGAGCGGTTGGGACCACGGTCCCAGTTGAGTGGTTGGGACCACGGTCCCAGTTGAGTGGTTGGGACCACGGTCCCAGTTGAGTGGTTGGGACCACGGTCCCAGTTGAGTGGTTGGGACCACGGTCCCAGTTGAGTGGTTGGGACCACGGTCCCAGTTGAGTGGTTGGGACCACGGTCCCAGTTGAGTGGTTGGGACCACGGTCCCAGTTGAGTGGTTGGGACCACGGTCCCAGTTGAGTGGTTGGGACCACGGTCCCAGTTGAGTGGTTGGGACCACGGTCCCAGTTGAGTGGTTGGGACCACGGTCCCAGTTGAGTGGTTGGGACAGCGAACTTAAGACGTAAGCACGTAGAACATGTGGGAGGAAGCTAGCTTTTATTCTTCTTTGCCAAGAGTTCGAGAATCTCCTCAAATTTCTCTATTTCTTCTTCAGAAATCTTTGTGCGATCCAAACTGATGATAACTTTATTCCCTTTGTATTGGGCCGTTGCGCCAGGAATGAATTCACGCTTTACAGGAGTCTGAATAGACTTACGCTGAGAGTCTTTTAGAAGATCGGTAAGTGATTGAATTATTTCTTCAGATTCAAGCAGAACGCCTGCTTTTTTCTTTTCAGCTAATTCTTTTGCACCCTTAAGCAAAATATCTTCTTGCGAAGAAAATAACTTTTGCAGATTGTCTCCAGCCCTGGCTGACAGATCACCAGGATGAGAGAAGAGGGCGATTACCTCACGTGGAAGCTTTGCCGTGCTGATGCATCTCGTTATGATTTTTCGAGAGATATTCTCCGCATCTGCTAAAGCAGATATATTTCCATTAAACTCCGATTGCAGCCTGGAAGAATAGCGTCTTCCTCTTTCATAGGCGCTGGTTGGCCTGTAATCATTTCCAAGCTTACATAAAGCATCCATTTGCTCATCATCAAGATCGCCTACCAAAATACGATATTCACTTGAAGTAAGTATGGCTGTTTTACGTCTCCGACTTCCGTCAGCAACTTCAATTATGTCTGCAAGCTTCCTGCCGAAAGCCGGATTTTGCTGACCAGTCAGTAGAAAAGAAGGGATTAGATCATCCAACGATTCTTCTGTTAAAAACTCCTGATCACGTTCGTTTCCGGACCAAACTTGCGTTGCATTTTCAACGGCGTTTCCAGGAATTGTTTCCAGGACAAACTTAACGTCACGACCGCAAACTGGAAGCGTGATTGAGTTTCCCTTCGCCATAGCACCAACACGTGCAATAAGGGAATCGACCATTGGAGCTGCAGGTGCAACGGACGCAGATGGTGTTACACTCGCCGGTGTTGTTTTGGCAATAATTGGCGCGCGTTTCATTAACGGATCTCCCAACGAGGCTTGATCAGACGGTCAAATATTTCATTACAAACTGGCTCCCAAATCGCGAGGGCATTTCGCCAGGCTCCGGTCGAAGAGCGCTGATCGATTGCTTGTTCAAATACAGTACGCATACGTATCTGACCTTTACCTACCTCGTCAGTCTCACGCACAACGTTCTTAAGAACCATACTGCCCCAGGCATCACGAATCTGCTCTTCCATCCATGGAGACTGCGAACCGTTGTTATTACTATATTTTGTCAGGAGAATTCTGACGTCTGGCTCGAAACCTTGCAGGTCAACGTTTTTCAATAAATCACGCAGCATATCGAAAAACTGCAAAGCAGATGTATAGTCAAAAAGCTCAGCCGGAGTTGGAACAATCAATACATCCGCAGCGCAGACAACATTGATAGTTCCGATACCAAGGTTAGGTGCACTATCAATTACAATCACATCGTAATCCTGGGCAACAGTCTCTATTGCCAGACGAAGCATCATATGAGGTTCTGTTGGTAATTTACCCTCATCGTAACGCCCCATAAGCTCAGTTTCGATTCTATGCAATGCCAGACAGGAAGGGATAATGTCCAGGCCAGGCCAGCATGTTGGCTTGATAGCGTATGAAGCATCGTCACGCTCACCCAGGTAGAAGGGGAGCAAAGTATCTTCGGCGTGAATATGTAAATCAGGAACCCATCCATGGTACATAGAAGCTGTACCTTGTGGATCATTACCTTCTACAAGCAGAACGCGAAGTCCTTTCAAAGCAAGGTCTTGAGCCAGATGGACTGAAACGGAAGTTTTATAAACGCCACCTTTATGTGCCGCAACACCAATAACTGGGGGAACACTTTCACCAGGACGGCGAAGGCGAGTGCCGAAAACATCTCGCATATGGTTGATTTGTTCGATTGTATAACCGACTCGCTGTTCAACCCGACCTCTCATCTCCATATCAGGGTGTGGGAGGCGGCCCGCTTTTTCAGCATCACGGATTGCCTGGGAAGAAACACCAATCAAATCTGCTGCCTCACCAACACGCCAGCGGCGAGTTATTTTTCTTGCTTCAGGGCTATCATCATTAAATTGAGCAATAGCAATAGCTTTTGTCATTTCATGGCCAGCTGCTATGCATTGATCAAGAGTATCCATTAATCCCATAGTATGTTCCTTATAATCAACTTTGCATGATTATATTAAATCTTGGAAAATCTTGCAAAGCAACACCAAAAACGCAAACAAAATGAAAATATGCAAAGTTGTTCAAAAATTAATTAAAGCGCATGTATAGCACACTAAAACAGTAGGGTTAATTAGATTCGGCATCTTATGAAAAAATTGGGTACTCCTTGGCTATTAAGACCCCATATAACCCAGGTTCTTCAATGACAACGTGAAGCCAGAAGGGGTGGATTTGCCTAAGGGATTTTGTATACGGCAGCTTGAAAAGATCCCGAATTTCAGAGGAAACTTTTGAAATCCAAAGGAGCCGTTCTATACAGCGAGCTTAACCAAGCCTACGATGTGGTGGAGCGAGTTGTGAGCCCATGCCTGCACTAATATTCATTTAAATGGCGACGTTCTTCATCAATTACCACTTAGGCCTCGTTAACCTTAAACATTTAATGTCTGCGTGAAACTTCTCGCCATGCTCTGCCAGGCCCCACCAAAGCATTGCTCTAAGTGGCAGCCAGAACGTTGTTCATCAGTACGGCGAGCTGTGATTTTTGGCTTTGCTGTCGACATGCAGAAGACAGCTTTTTTGACCATTCATTATCACTCCCCCATGAAATGTAACCACTTGCTCAGCTTCCGGTGGCTTTGACCTTTGCAGATAACAAATCGCTAAAAACCGCATGGGAACTAAATGCTCAAATGCATTACAGGAGGCTTGATTAGTGAAGAGGGAAGGGGAGGAATCAAGCGGTTAACTAATAGTAAATGACAATCGAAAGGTGGGTCATAACATGCTAATGGGTGTGTCATAACATGCTAGATGGGTGTGTCATAACATGATCGAGTAAAGGATCATTTCGGGCCTATAAAGTGGGTCTCACCATGCAAAAGGTGTGAGCCAACATGATGAGAAGTGTGTCGCATCATGTGTTCAATAAAGCCAGGGAGCAGTGGAATAAAAAGGTGGGTACTAACATGTGAAAGGTGTGCGGCGATATGCAAAAGGTGTGTCACAGCATGCAACTTTTTTTCTTTGTTTGAAATTTAAGCGGATTTTAAGATGATCAAAGTTACAGTGTGACGCGATCATGTTACGACACACCTTTTATCATGCTATGACCCACCATTGCTGGGTCGCTTGCATGATACGACCCACCATTTAGGACTCCAATTCCTTCAACTTTTTGTTGCGCTTATGAATCAGGAGAGTAAGCGTCCTTCCGTCCTTAACGATCGAATACTCGATGTATCCAATGTCCTGAAGTTGCTTCAACGCGGCCTTAATCAGTCTGTTTTGCTCCTTAACAGGAGAGGTCAAATTGAGGCGTTCAATGATACGGTCAAAACGGATCGGGGCAGGGTTGTCCGGCAGACTTGCGATGTAGGTATAAAGGGTTTGCGCGACCTCTTTTCCCTTCAACATATGATATGGCCGTTTACGTAAAAGAATGTTGTAGTCGATTTGATAGAGCTCGTGTAGCCGCTCGTCAGCCTGCAGAGTTATGGTGTCGGTTTCGCGCGTGTATTTGCCATTCTTCAACAGCTGGGTAAAGAACTTATCGCCGGTCTTTTTACTCTTGAACTGGACGGTCTTGGTACCTATACGCGTCAGGGCGTCAAAAATCGTATCTCGCAGGCGTTTATTGAATTGGCGAGAATCGTACTGGCATAGCGCAGCAAACTCTGTGAAGGGCAGCTCAATCGTGTTTGATTGCAATCCATATTTACTGAAGGCACCTATCACTCCCATCCAGACACTAAAATCAGTGGAGATGTTCAGGCGTTCGCCGAAGATGCGAACCTCGTCATAACCCTCCTTACGCGCGAACTCCAGCTGAGAGAAAGTAGAGGATACATCAATGCCCTGAACCTGACCTTTGGGTACAGTCCTGGTACCGGGAACGAATACGCCAAGACGTAATAGGATCGCTGGTTGCACTGACGAAGTGCTTGTGACTGTTAATTGATGTGACTCACCTTCGTTGGTAATCTGAACAGGTAAAAAATTGTTATCCGACATAGGGTTACGCCACCGTAAGTTACTTCCATATAGGGTTATCCACATACGGTGGATAAGTTATTTTTTTACATGCTACGACACACCTTCAGGCATGTTATGACACACCTTATACATGTTGTCACCCACTTTTACCATGTTACGACCCACTTTTTGCATGCTGTGACACACTATTTGCATAATGTGACACACCTGAAAGCTCTGAGAGCCTTACGTGGCGCGGCCTGTAGCGATCGGGGATCTGTTTGGAACTATATGGATCCAATTTGGATCTATTAAAGGATCATCTTATTGGATCTAGTCAATGTATATGTGGATAACTATTTGAAATAGCTGAATCTTGTTAGAAGGTTGGCACATGTACTAACGTGCCAAACCTGAGATAACAGAAACGAGAACGATCTTAACCGCTAAAGACGGCTAATGCTTCGAGGGATTTCTCGTCTTCCCCCTCTGGGACTGATCAGATTTTGCCTGGTGGGTCGCAGTGCCAGCAAGACGCACACATCAAGGAATGGAACCTAGCTAAACGCGTGGGATCGTTATGACGATAATAAGGAAATGGGTCATTAAGCGCTTGCTCATGACTAGGCAACTCCACTCTGTTGCGCCAATGGCTCACACCGTTCATGTCACAAATCCGTCTTACCTAATCCGCATACATCTTTCCCTGAATATCTGACCCATGAAATCCCCTCCATCACGTAGCTTCTGCATTTCCTTGTTAAAATCGAATCCGCCCTCTGCAGGGGATGTCCGATGTTCGGCAGGAACCTTACTGGTCCGCATGGCCGTAACGATAAAATGCTGGAGAGTTACCTGCTTCATTACCTGAGCTTCGTCAGGTTGAAGATAGGGAAGCAAACCGAAGACCTGATGTTCGAAGTTTTTTTGTTCTTCTTTGATTTGATCGTCGGGTACACGCTTAGTCGGAGTGCTCGTTTCATACATTAGTTCATACAAGGAGACGTTATTGGGATAGCCTCGATCTGCCCGAAAAACAATCTCTGCAGCCAGTGAGGCGCTTTCCTGGAGCTTGAGACAATGCAGCTCTGTCGCCCGGCGTCTGGTTTCCGCAAGCTGAGTATCTTCTACTTCCTGCTTTTTCACATTCAGCATAAAAAAAGCCGATAAGACATTCCCCATCCCGGTTGCAAAGGTAATCAGAAGGGTAAAGATAATGCCCTGAAGCAGTCTTTTTCTGGAAAATTCCTCGTTCATACATCTCTTCCTTAACCCGTCAGGCCTTTCGACACGAGCAGAACCTCTCTCATAGCACCTGAAGTTAATATCAGTGAAAGGCATCAGGGGTACATGCTAACGCACCAGCGAAGGTGATGAGCACTGCCAAATTTTGCAGCCGAACGTTATGGTTCATTACTAGACATGAACCACGCATCGTTAAGTTAAGTCAGTGTTCCTATGACTGCGTGCAGTCCATACGCGTGTTTACACCTCTTCTGAAGTATCTTATACAGGTGGTACTGTGCATACATACAGATTCTCTTTATGATAGACTTATCTGTCGAGACTTAAGCGGGATACTATCTGAATGAGTAAAACCAATAAATTAAAGGTCATTGATCTGTTTTGTGGCGCTGGCGGCTTGTCCTGCGGTTTCATGAAAGGGAAGAATGGTGCTCATTTCGAAAGCGTTCTGGCTCTGGACAATGATAAGGCGGCCATCAGAACGTACAATGCCAACTTTGGCGAGCATGGCATGGTCGCCAACATAGAAGAGTGGATCACGGAAAATACCGTGCCAGAAGCGGATGTTGTTATCGGTGGGCCGCCTTGTCAGGGGTTCAGTCTACTCAATAAGAACCGGGAAGGGGATCATCGACGCGCTCTGTGGGAACCGTACATGGATATCATTGAGCGATCGGGCGCTTCAGTCTTTGTGATGGAAAATGTCCCGGGTCTGTTAACCAGTGATGAATTCCAGGACATCTGCGAACGTGCGGAGAGTATGGGCTTTATGCTTCTCAACCCTTCTGTGCTGAATACGGCAGATTATGGTGCCCCTCAGACGCGTAAGCGTGCTATTGCGATTGGCATTAAGAAAGACCGTTTTGTGCGGGGGGGATTCCTGCGTTTCCCCCTGCGCCTTCGCACCAGCATCCTGATAAAGCTGGAGATCTTCCTGCCTGGCTGACGGTCAGAGAATTCATTGGTGATTTACCTGAGCCGGTCGGCACGGAAATGCGCGATCTGCCTCCGCCCTTAGATCTGCATTTTGGGCGAAATCCGACAGCACTGTCTCAGGAACGTTATCGCGCTGTGCCGGTGGGCGGGAACCGTTTTGACTTACAAAAAAACAGACCCGATATTACGCCTGCCTGCTGGATCAAAAAAACGTCCGGTGGTACGGATTTGTTTGGACGGCTGTGGTGGGAACGTCCTTCCGTAACGATCCGCACCGAGTTCTTCAAACCTGAGAAAGGGCGTTATCTCCACCCTGAAGCTCATCGTCCTATTACGCACCGGGAAGCGGCGCGCCTGATGAGTTTCCCGGATCATTTTGTTTTCCTGGGATCAAAAACCGAGATCGCACGTCAGATTGGAAACGCGGTTCCGCCAGTCTTTGCGCAAAAGATTGCGACCTATGTGCTTACTTTAATGGAATATCAGATTCAACATGGCGAGAAGATCGAAGAAGAGCGAACCGGAAACGCTGCGTAAACAGCTTCTGGCGTTAATTACCGATTTTGAACACAGGCTCGCGGATGACTCCCTGCGAGAACAGGTCCTCTTCCTCATCCCGGCCAATCATTTACTGCGGGATCTCGGCAGCTCTCTGATGCATGAGGAGGGCTGCAATTCGGCACGCGACCGCATTCTGGCTTACCTCCTCAAATATCCCCGCCTCATCATTCACGGTGATGAACTGATGGTAGTGGCCGGGATAAGCGAGTATGCGCGGCGGATAAGAGAGCTTCGGGTTCAGTTTGGCTGGTCCGTGTTAAGCGGTACCACGCTGAAGGAAATGATTGAACAAGATGAGATAAAACTGGAGGAACTCCAGGCCCGCACAACGACCGTCCTTAAAACGGATGTCTATGCGCTGATGACGACGGAACAGGACAGGGAGGCCGCTCTGCGTTGGAATGAGGCTAATGTTCTGCGTCGAAGTAAGCTTTCGACGAAAGACAAAATTCTCTCCTATCTGCGTAAAAACGTTGGTCGCCCGGTAACGGGCGAAGAGTTACGTTATCTTGCGAACGACAGTAAGGAATGGGCCCGCCGTACACGCGAGTTGCGTACCGAAGAGGGCTGGCCGATTGCCACCAGGAATTCAGGCCGACCGGAGCTTCAAGTGGGCGCATATTTGCTCGAAGAAGATCGTCAGGCTGAGGTACATGACCGCAAAATCCCTGACCCGGTACGTGTAGCCGTCCTTGAGCGTGATCATCACTCTTGCCGGAACTGCGGCTGGTCGCACGCCCGTAGAACAGCAAATGACCCCCGAACGTTTCTTGAATTGCATCATATAGAGCATCATGCAGACGGCGGTGAAAATAAGCTGGGTAACTTAATTACCCTCTGTAATGTCTGCCATGATGACGTGCACCGCCGTAAAGTGTCGGGGGATGCGCTTTTACAGCTGTTGAAGGGAGACTAAATTCGCAGGTGATAGTGTAATTTGTTACGGGCAGGTCATTCATTGGTGTAGCTGTAGTAAAGTGCTTGCGGGATATTTCTATTTGATACGTCCGCTTTGTGCCAATAACGGACGTTGTTAAGCTCATGCAGTATGGATTCACGAAGAACATACATTATATATTGTCCTGATTAACTCGGGATGAAAGCTTCTGATGGCTCTCTTTTTGCTCGCTGTAACGATCTGCAAGATAACCGGTTTGTCCCTTAAGCAGCACTGTGATTTTAAATCAGCTTCTCGGCTACATCAACGGAACTAAATGTTTCTCGACTATTCTCTAAGGCAACTTGCGGCCTACACAAAAAAGAGCCGGGTTATACCCGGCTCTTTTTAGCTGATTTCAAAATCTTTTAATTCCCCACCTTCAGCAATCAGATTTGAGATCCGCTTCGGCATTCGCCCCTGACCTGACCATGTTTTTGACTCTCCAGTTTCGTCAGTATATCGATACTTCGCGGGGCGGGGGGAGCGCGTTCTTTTAGCCTTACCCGGAGAGCCAATAGCAGCCATAAGTTCGGATGGGTCGATACCCTCATCAAGCATCATCTGACGAAGTGATTCCAGTTTATCGCGGCGCTGACTTTCATTTGCAAGACGTAATGTCTCTTCTTCTCGTCGTTCTATAAGAATAATTTTAAACTTTTCCAGAACATCTTCCAGCACATCTAAGGACATTTCACGAGTCTGGGAACGTAAGGTACGGATATTGTTTAACTGTGTCAGAGCATCTGACATAAAGAGACCTCTTAAAATTTCAGCAAATACCAATGTCGACGGTTGCTCATCAACCCGATTTTTCTTAATGAGCATTTTAATCCGATTGGTACATATTGTTATTAACGAGGTTTAGACTACTGATATAAATCTCTTATCGCAAGACAAAATTAAGAGGAATGTGCAAGAACTAAATCTTAACTCCTACGAAATGTCCCTGCATTTTTGAGGGTACTAAAAACTATGATGCCAGGAGCCATCCGGAGAGCCTTTTTATAGCCTCATAACTATTGCTTCAGTCATACCTGATGAGTTTTAAATCAGGAGAGACATTTAGTGAATTAGCGCGGCCACTTAGTAAGATTTTTCACAAATGGCAAGATGGCACGCAGGTGAGAGACACCTGTATTTTGTCAGAGGGTAGCGAATTACTTTCTCTTTATAGAGGTGTTTCTAAAAAAGTGTAATGTTAAAAAAAAGCCTGCTGTTAGCAGGCCATAAATGTTTTTAACTCATTTTTTGTTCGATTCTGATAAATAGGGTAAGCATGCAATTAAACGTGGAGCAGAGAGCATAAAAAATGCTATAAATATTTCCTGGCCGCATCAAGTATCTCCTGTGACGTTAACTCCCTGTCAGTAGCCACGTAAACAATACCATGATCGCCAGTTAAGGAAGGAAAACCTGCAGACATAATCCGAAGATGTGTTTCTTCACCGTTTGGATATTCCTGCCTGATAGAGGATATACCTTCCAGAACGGTCATAACTTTACAGGATTCAGCATTAAAGAAAACAAGGACTTTAATCATATTCTATTACCCTGTTCTCTCGTGGGTGTTATCTGGCAGATGTCATTAAGGTCAAAGCCATTACGAGGTGCTTTCGGAGATAGCCTCGCTCATTACGCACTTCTTATTTAACAAGCAGTTAGTTTGTGCTTTTAAAATTTTATGCAGTAGTCCTGCACTCCATTACATCGGTCAGCGCACTCATAATTGTGAAAAATATGCTGATCAGATATTATGAATAAACGACTTTCATCTGATTTAAGTTATGGATCTGTCTACTCAGGAATAATCCTTCATCGTTATCGCAGATCCACATTGATTTATTTATCGCAAAGTATTACGTTTGCAGCAGCAGGACCCTTGTCTCCGCGGTGAATGGCGAATTCAACTTTCTGACCTTCAAATAAGGTTTTAAAGTTGTCGCCATCAAGTGCAGATAAATGGACAAAGATATCTTTGCTGCCATCAAGAGGAGAGATGAAGCCAAAACCTTTGTCTTCGTTAAACCATTTAACCAGGCCCATAATTCTAGAGGTCATACTGACTCCGTTATACATGATTGTATTGATAGTAAACGTATAAGATTAAACATATGGACTCAAAAGAGGGGATATCAACGATAGCGCCTGGTAATGAGAACTGCCCGGAAAATTTCTAACTTTCATTAGTACATCGAACTGATGGGATTCATTAAGGCACAGGGAATCGATATAAGCAAATTATCTTTTAGCCGTCCAGAGGTCCTGTAGGGAAAATAAAAGTGGCTGAATGCCATTTTCAATGTATAGTCTTTACGTGTTTTCAATAAGGAATTGACTTGTCCCATAAAATGACAGGAATTGTCAAAAGCTTTGATATTCTTAGTGGTAAAGGCCTCATCATCCCATCTGATGGACGAAAAGACGTTCTGCTTCACATTTCAGCCGTTAACTCTCGCGAATCAGAATTACTCATCCCTGGAAGCCGCATAGAGTTTTGCCGGATAAACGGTCTCAGGGGGCCTGTGGCTGCGAACATTTATCTTTCCTGATTTTCAGTGTGTCAAAATAGATAGATTAAAACTTAACCACATGTGGTACGGTGAAGCTCATTCATTGAAAGGTTAATGGTTATGTCTGTTATCAATTACGCAATGAAATTCTTCAGCAGTGCGTCTACTGCCACTGCTGCCTGTCCTGTTTGTGGCTTAAAATCAGTACAACCGTTGTCAAAAATCCGGCTCAACCAGACCATGCTTTGCCCCGGATGTAAGGCTCTGTTTATCTCCCGACGCTAGCTCGACCAAAACCGCAGAACAGAGCTCATGTCCTATACTTATGTTAGATTCCGGCAGCTGTTAAATCCCTGATGCCTGACGCCCATCCTGAGAGAACGTTTCTGAACTGATTTCTCAACTGCTCCTGCGCGCTAACGTCGCATCAGAGCAATGCTATGAAAATGATCCCCAGAGCGTGGTTTAACCGCTCCCGTATTCTGATGAATGCTGCCGAAAACATAACGTTTTCGGCGAACGATCCTGCCGGTGAAAGCTCGCCGCGGTCAGAACTCTTTTCGACCGTCCAGATGGAACGCTACGGCCAGAAGCTGGCGCGGACTCATAAAGTATCACCGGATAGGCATCCTTATTATCTTCTGAAACGGCTTGGCGACAATGAGGCCGTCATTACCCAAAACTGCTATGAGCTTAACGCGGGTAAAAAGACCAGTATCATGCCCGCCGGTGAATGGCTGCTGGACAATTATTATCTGATTGAGGAACAAATCCGCACTGTCCGCCAGCATCTGCCGAAAAGCTTTGGCAAAGGTCTTCCGTCGCTTGTATCGCCGTTGAATTGCCCACGAATTTATCATATTGCATCAGAGGCCATTGCTCACGGCGATGGCCGCTGGGATGCCGCCAGCCTGACCAGCTATCTCACTGCCTATCAACAGGTGACGCCGCTGATGCTGGGTGAAGTCTGGGCGTTACCGGGAATGCTGCGCCTTGCGCTGATTGAAAATCTTCGTCGTATCAGTATGGAAGTGATAAAAGCGCAGCAGGACAGAAACCTTGCCGATACGTGGATAACAAGGATTGTCGAATGCGCAGAGAGTGCGCCTGGTGATTTAATTATGGTGGTTGCCGATATGGCGCGCTCCCGACCTCCGTTAACCAGTGCGTTTGTCGCAGAGCTGGTGCGGCGCCTGCAGGGGCATGGCAACGCGCTGTCGTTACCTCTGACCTGGGTTGATCAGTGCCTTCGGGAACAGGGGATCACCACTGACGTTCTCATACATAGTTTCAATCAGCAGCTTGCCGCCAGCCAGCTGTCCGTCAGTAACAGCATCGCGGGCCTGCGATTATTGAGTGAAACGGACTGGGCTGATTTCGCCGAAACGATAAGCGTTGTCGAACAGGCATTACGCAATGATCCTGCCGGCATTTATCCCCGTATGCACTTCAATACCCGGGATCATTACCGGCACGTAGTTGAGGTTCTGGCCAGAGACAGCGGTCTCAGCGAGCCTGAGGTTGCTGAGAAGGTGCTGGCGCTTTCAGAGGAAAAAGCGCCCGATACACCGGAACATCATGTTGGTTATTATCTTGCGGGCGAAGGTCGACAGGCGCTGGATATTCATCTCCTGGCAGACGCCTCAAGGCTCATACGCTTGCGGCACAGTTTCAACAGAATAACCCTGCTGTCATGGCTTGGAAGCCTGGCGTTGCTGACAACCGCAGCGACCGCAGCAATAATGCACGAAACCGCCATGCAGGGCGCAGACTGGCTATTGATCGCGGTGATATTGCCTCTGATTATTGCTTTAACTCAGTTAATGAGCGATTTACTCAGTGATGCAACCACCCGTTTTCGCGTTCCTCGACCCTTGCCGGGGATGGATTTTTCAGCCGGTATTCCCGCTGACAATGCCACCATGTTAGTCATTCCCTGCATGTTGACCAGCCACGAAAGTTTCAGCCAGCTCCTCACCAGTCTTGAAGTTTGCTGGTTGGGGAATCAAAACGAAAATCTCAGGTTCGCGCTGCTCACAGACTTCGCTGATTCTGAAAATGAACCCTCGCCGGAAAGTCACGCGCTGCTCAGACAGGCTATCGCCGATACGCAGGCGCTTAATCGCCGCTACCCCTCCGGCCGACCACGTTTTTATCTGTTACATCGTCAGCCTGAATGGAACCCCTCGGAAGGAGCGTGGATGGGCTATGAACGCAAGCGGGGAAAACTGGCGTTACTTAACAGCTGGTTGCGCCATCCCGGAACGCAATTCGTCAGCGTTGCAGACATGCCTGCCCATCTTTTACCGGGTCACATAAAATACGTCATTACCCTGGACAGCGATACGGTGCTCCCGCGCGATACGGCACACAAACTCGTCGCGGCGATGGCCCATCCGCTGAATACGCCAGAGTATGATCCGGTACGCCAGAGGGTTGTCAAAGGATTCGGTATTTTACAGCCCGGTCTTGCGGAGGAGATACCACGCAACGGTCAGGGGCGTTACGCAGCCCTGCGCAGCAGCGTACCGGGCAATAACCCTTATTCGATGATGTCTTCGGATATCTATCAGGATCTCTTTGGGGAAGGCTCGTTTGTGGGCAAAGGGATTTACGATGTTGATATTTTTATGCAGGCCACTGCCAACATCTGCCCGGAAAATCTGGTACTCAGCCACGATCTGCTTGAAGGATGCTATGCACGTTCGGGTCTGCTGAGCGAGGTGTTACTCTACGAACAGTACCCTAATAATTATCTGTCGGATGTTGCACGACGTTCACGCTGGATCCGGGGTGACTGGCAACTGCTTAACTGGCTGAAACCACGCGTCAGAAAAGCCGATGGAACCCATGTCAGGAATCCGCTGACCGCGCTTTCTTACTGGAAATTACTCGATAATCTACGTCGCAGTCTGGTCGCCCCCTCTTTACTGATATTGCTGTTCTTCACTCTGCTTTGGGTACCCAATCCTGTTTACTGGCTGGGCATACTGTTGCTGATATGGCTGTTGCCAGCCATCCTCTGCATCAGCCATGACCTTCTGCATAAACCTCTGCGTCGCCGCGTGAAGCCGCATCTGTTACTGGTGGGGGCGGGCGCGCTGAAGCGTTTGTCAGGTATCAGCCTTAATTTTGCGATACTGCCGCACGAAGCCGGATATTCGCTGAAAGCGATCGCCGTGACGCTATGGCGATTGGGGATCAGCAGGCGTCACCTCAGCCAGTGGGTCAGCCACAGCCAGGACAGCGATCGTGCCAGACCCGCTGTTGCAAGCTTTTATCAGGCCATGTGGATAAACGTTGCCAGTGGCGTGACGCTGACAATACTGACCGGACAGTTTGCCCCACAGCTGCTGGGGATTGCGTTACCGATCGGTTTGGTATGGTGTGTGGCCCCGCTGCTGATGAGCTGGCTGAGTCGCCAGCCCGTGCGTAAGGTGTTTTCGCCAACTCAGGAACAAAAACAGCTGTTACGCCAGACAAGCCGTGAAATCTGGGCTTTTTTTGAAACGTTTGCCACAGAAAAAGAGAACTGGCTTCCGCCTGATAATTATCAGGAAATACCACAACCGACGGTGGCACACCGAACTTCTCCTACCAATATTGGTCTTTCCCTTATGGCTAACCTGACGGCATGGGACTTTGGCTACCTGCCCGGCGGAGAGGTGCTCCGGCGCGTGTCGCTCACGCTCGACACGCTGGATAAAATGGAACACTACCGGGGCCATCTCTACAACTGGTATGACACCCGGACACTGGTCCCCCTCAGTCCACGCTATATCTCAAGCGTCGACAGCGGCAACATGGCCGGGCATTTGTTGACCCTGCGTGCAGGCTTGTCCGCCATGCGTCATCAGCCTGTTTTAAGCAGCCAACAGATACTGGCAGGACTGAACGATACGCTGGATATTCTGGAAAAACAGTGGGGTAAGAACCCACCTGACAGCCTGAGACTGCTGCGCAAGCATTGCCTGAACGCGGTGTCGCTCTCTCCGCAGGCGTTTTTCAGCGAACTGAAAAGCATGCGCACCCAGTGTAACCATCTGACCAGCGCATGTCATCAGGGATCTCCTCTTCAGATGCGCTGGGCTGGACATCTGGAGCATCAACTGGTTCAGCTTTGCCATGAGTGGTCTCTGTTGCTTGGCTGGTTACCTGCATGCTGGAATGAACAGACGCTGCCGACGCTGAGCGAGCTTGCCCGTCCGACATTAACCGGTACAGGAACGCCTCCGGCGTTAGCGGCGGAGCAGGCCCGAATGCGACTCAATATTATCACCGAGCTGGAACAGCGGCTGGATGAGCATGCCCGGATGGATTTCGCCTTTCTGTACAGTGAAGCAACCAGTCTGCTCAGCGTCGGTTATAACTGTGACACCAATATGCCTGACAAGAGCCACTACGATCTCCTGCCGTCTGAAATCCGGCTGACCAGTTTTCTTGCCATTGCGACTAATCAACTGCCTCTTAAAAGCTGGTACGCGCTGGGTCGACTGTTTACCTCGATTGATAACGAAACTGCCCTGATGTCATGGAGCGGGTCCATGTTTGAATACCTGATGCCGAATCTGGTGATGCCCACCAGCCCCGGCAGCCTGCTCGATGAAATGAGTCAGTCGGCGGTTATGCGCCAGATTCACTGGGGGAAAGAACGCGGGGTACCGTGGGGTGTTTCAGAGTCTGGCTATCATGCTTTTGATGTTCAGCATAATTATCAGTATCAGGCATTTGGCGTACCGGGTCTCGGTCTGCGCAGGGGGCTTGCCGATGACATGGTGGTTGCTCCTTACGCCACGCTGCTGGCGCTGATGGTTTCCCCACAGAGAGCCTGTGAGAACCTGTTCAGGCTGCAAAAAAATGGTGCACGCGGAGAATACGGTTTTTATGAAGCGCTGGACTATACCCCCTCACGTCTTGCAACCGGCCAGCTCTATGCGGTGGTACAGTCCTGGATGGCGCATCACCAGGGTATGGCATTTCAGGCGCTGGCTCATGTGCTGCTTGACGCCCCCATGACTGAACGCTTTATGTCCAGTACGGTATTCCGGTCAGCGAGTCTGCTGTTACAGGAGCGCGTGCCGGATGCGGTCGATCTGTACAGTCCGCGCCGTCATTTTGAATCTCATGAGGGCAGGGTCAAACCCGTCCGCTATGAACCCCGTATTTTCTATAGCGTGGATACCCCCACCCCGGATATTCAACTGCTGTCCAACGGCCATTATCATCTGATGTTGACCGCGGGGGGCGGTGGTTACAGTCGCTGGAATGATATTGCACTAACCCGCTGGCGCAGTGATACCACCCGTGATAACTGGGGAGCATTTTGCTACTTCCGCGATACCCAGACGGGAGATGTGTGGAGCAATACCTGGCAACCGACAGGCTACACCAGCGGACAAGACGAGGAAGTGTTATTCACCGATGCGGGGGCAGAATTCAGACGCAGCTTCGGGGGACTCAGCGTCAAAACTCAGGTGGTGATCTCTCCGGAGGATGATGTTGAATTGCGACGGCTCACACTGATTCATCGTGGTCGCAAACCTCGCTCTCTGGAGCTGACAACCTATGCTGAAGTGGTACTGGCACCTGATGTCAGCGATCTGGCACACCCGGCATTCAGCAATTTGTTTATTCAGACTGAGCTGGCTCCTGAGCGTGACGCTATTCTTTGCCACCGGCGCCCGCGCTCACCGGATGAACCGGGCCCTTGCCTGTTTCACATGATGGTGGTGCACGGCGATAACCGACATAACGTGTCGTTTGAAACGGACAGGGCAAAGTTTATTGGACGTGGCAGAAACCCTGCGAATGCACAGGCAATAGAGACGGGAGGGATGCTAGGCAACACGTCGGGCTCGGTGCTGGATCCGATACTGGCAATTCGCAACGCCATCATTCTGCAGCCGGGGCAGCCGGTTACGATTGATATCATTTATGGCATCAGCGAGACCCGTCAGCAGAGCCTGGCGTTGCTGGAGAAATATCGCGATTACCCTATCGCCGATCGCGTCTTTGAACTGGCCTGGTCTCACAGTCTGGTGGTATTGCGCCAGATGAACGCCAGTGAAGATGATGCCACGTTGTTCAATAGTCTCGCCAGCGCTGTGCTTTACCCTGTCCAGGAGCTGCGCGCCGAAGGCCAGGCGATCGGCCGCAACCGGCGTGGCCAGTCCGGACTGTGGGGCTGGGCAATTTCAGGGGATCTGCCGATAGTGCTGCTGAGTATAACCAGCGAGGAAAGTATCACCTCAGTGACCACACTGATTCAGGCACACCGTTACTGGAGACAGAAAGGGCTGGATGTTGATTTGGTTATCCTGAATAACAGCCCCGGCGGCTACCAGCAGGGATTACAAAATCAGATTATGGAGTTAATTTATGCCGGGTCTGAAGCCAGTCTGCTGGATAAAAAGGGCGGGCTTTTTGTCCGGAACGGTGAGCATCTCTCCGCTGAGGATAAGTTGCTTTTGATGAGCGTGGCCTGTCTTTATCTTGATGACCGCGCAGGGGGTATTAATGAGCAGCTTAACCAGCGTATTCATACCCTGAAATCGCCGGCAAGGGCATTCATTCCGCGTGCTGTGCGCGACCGTAATCAACATACGGACTGGAGCCCTGATACCAGTCAGTTATGCCATTTCAATGGGTACGGTGGATTTTCTCAGGATGGGCGGGAGTATCAGATCGTCCTTCGGGAAAATGCGCTTACACCGGCTCCCTGGTCGAACATACTGGCAAATTCTCGTTTTGGCTGTGTGATCTCAGAGGCAGGGCAGGCCTATACCTGGTATGAGAATGCCCATGAATACCGGTTGACGCCGTGGGAGAACGATCCGGTGAGCGATCGCAGCGGCGAGGCATTTTACCTGCGCGATGAAGAGAGCGGGGAGTGCTGGTCGCCGACGGCTTTACCTGTTCGCGGACACGGTGATTACCTGACCCGCCATGGTTTTGGCTACAGCGTTTTTGCCCATCGTGAGAGTGGTATAGACAGCGAGTTGACGGTCCTGGTTGCTGAAGAAGATCCGGTTAAACTGGTGCTCCTGACGCTCAGCAACTCTTCGGGACGGACACGTCAACTTTCCGTCACAGGCTATGTAGAGTGGACGCTCGGAGAAACACGAACGCGCTCAGCCCCTCACATTGTGACACATGTGGCCAGAACGCCCGGCGGCTGCGGGGTGCTTGCGAATAACTTTTATGGTGATAATGGTGGCGGCCGAACTGCATTTTTTGCCGTCAGCGGTAATGACTGTTCTCTGACAGGGGATCGCCGGGAGTTTATTGGCCGTAATGGTTCCCTTCACGCCCCTTCGGCCATGAAACTGCAAAAGCTTTCTGGTAAGACGGGGGCCGGTCTGGATCCCTGCGGAGCGGTGCAATCGGCGGTTACATTAATTGACGGGGACCAGAGGACGTTTATTTTTATCCTCGGCGCAGAGGAGAATGATGTCTGTGCTCAGGAGACGCTGGCCCGCTACATGAACGAGGATACGGTCCGCCAGGAGCTGAACCGGATTCATAATCACTGGCACAATGTTCTCGATAAAATCGTAGTTAACACCCCCGACACGTCCGTAAATTTACTGGTTAATGGTTGGCTGTTGTATCAGACGGTCGCCTGCCGTCTTATGGCCCGGAGTGGCTACTATCAGTCTGGCGGTGCATTTGGTTTTCGCGATCAGCTGCAGGATACGCTGGCTCTGAGCCACGCTGCTCCGGACCGGATGCGTGAACAGATAATACTCTGTGCATCACGGCAGTTTATCGAGGGGGATGTGCAGCACTGGTGGCACCCGCCACACGGCAACGGTGTGCGTACCCGCTGCTCCGATGACTATCTTTGGCTGCCGCTTGCTGCTTGCCACTATGTTGAAACAACGGGGGATATGGATGCACTGGAAATACGCATTCCTTATCTGGAGGGACGCTCGCTTCAGCCTGGTGAAGAGTCTGTCTATGACACGCCGGTCATCAGCGGCACCGAAGAGACACTCTGGTTACACTGCGTCAAAGCTATTCACTATGGACTTCGCTTCGGGGAGCATGGCCTGCCGCTGATGGGGGCTGGTGACTGGAATGACGGGATGAACCGGGTGGGTATCGAAGGCAAAGGTGAAAGCGTCTGGCTGGGCTTCTTCCTGTACGACATTTTGCAGCGGTTTGCAGCGCTGGCGGAGCGCAGGCTGGATGAAAGCGTCGCCGCGATGTGCCGTTCACAGGCTCTGCGCCTGCAAAGTAATCTCGAAGCCCACGCCTGGGATGGGGAATGGTACCGGCGCGGGTATTTTGACGATGGTACTCCCCTGGGATCGAAAACCTCACAGGACTGCCGGATTGATGCGATTGCGCAGAGCTGGTCTGTATTGTCCGGCGCCGCGAGCCCGGGACGGTGCGCAAAGGCCATGCAGGCGCTGGATAAGCACCTTGTGGATAACGAAGGAGGGCTGATCAAACTGTTAACGCCTCCTTTCGACGGACACGGTCCAAATCCGGGCTACATACAGGGGTACCTGCCCGGCGTGCGGGAAAACGGAGGGCAGTATACGCATGGCGCCATCTGGGCAGTGATGGCCTTTGCCCGAATGGGGAATGCCGAACGAGCCTGGCAACTCTGGTCAATGCTCAGCCCTGTAAATCATACCCTGAATGCGGACTCTGTCGGGATTTATAAAGCTGAGCCTTATGTCATGAGTGCTGATGTCTACAGCGTCGCTCCCCATACCGGACGTGCAGGGTGGAGCTGGTATACCGGTTCCGCAGGCTGGGCCTGGCGTTTACTTACCGAGGAATTACTGGGGATAAAACGTTCCGGCACTGACTTTAGTGTTCATGCCAGGTTACCGGATGAGTGGTCGTCTTTTTCTATGGCATATCAATATGGTGAAAGCCATTATCAGATTAGTGTTTCACGCGGCGATGCAGAATATTGCGTGACGCTGGATGGTGTTCTCCTCCCTGATGACAGAATACCGCTGAAGGATGATGGACAAAACCATACGGTTGAGATCATTCAGAACTGACACTGATCCCGGAGGTGCATTAACGTCTGCCGTTAATGCGCTGATTATCCCTGAGAACATCAATCGCAGTCTGCATGGCGATTTTGTCATCCCGCCTTTTTTGTTTGTCCTGCATGACCTGAAGGTATTCCAGCAAGGTGCGGGTATTAATCGGTCGGCCCTGTTTACCCACAGCCAGCACGGCTTCGCCAAGAATAATTTTCACAGGCGGTAGTTGTGCCGGATACCAGTCAAGGGTGTCTTCTGATTTCATCTTAAATTTCTCACGGAAGGGTAGTGTACCATAAATCAGACGTTCAATTTTCAATATCTGATAACCTCATTCAGACACAACTTAACATAACTTATGCCAGTTATTTTTATATTAAAGCGTATAATAATTACTATATTTCTCAGAGAATTATTTATGTCTTATACAAATGGGCTCAGGTATTTTAAAGAAAGACCGGTTCATGTTGCCTGCCCGGTATGCGCATACAGAGCCGATCAGAAAGCAGGTAAACTAAGAAAAGATGCGGTTCTTGAGTGCCCTGCCTGCGGACTGTTGTTCAGACCTTCAGAATGCTGGTGTATCGGCGGCTGAACGGCTTCTGCCACGTAACGTCAGTGATGTCGGAAAATGACAACGTTCCTCCTGTACTGCAGTTGTCGAGGGTATGATAATGAAATCTAAAAAATCTGTTTTTATTGAAGGACATATCCTGTCGAACAGCTGTCACGGGCAGGCTGGCCAACCTTTCTGTATTCACCGGGTCAGGTTTAGTAATGGTAAATATGCGATTATTCGGGTGGCATCCGGGATATGTTTCAAACCAGGGGAAATTATTCAACGAAACGATTGTGAGTGGTTTTATAAACTTACCAAAATTCGGCTTCTTTCTTTTGAGTACCTTGATGATGATGAATCAAGAAGACAATTTCTTGAGTATCAATGATAAAACATGGATTTATAACAGAATAACTTTGCTGGCTTACAATTCATTCCTGACTCTTTAAATTCTTTACCAGTCATTGCAAAGTTATTTTTTTCTGAATTTAGATGACTTTAAATTGTCTAAAACAAAATGTATCGCTAAAGACAAATTGCTTCATTGTTTTCCTTTTGCGTTATAACCTTCATTAGCATTAAGGAAATTTATGGCACAGACTTTTACTCATAATTTACTTCATCCTCGCCACTGGCTTACCTGGTCTGGTTTGGGTCTGCTGTGGCTTCTCGTTCAACTTCCTTACCCGGTTTTACATACTCTGGGCTCTGGCCTTGGAAAAATATCCAGACCCTTTCTGAAACGCCGGGAAGGAATTGCGATTAGAAATATCGAACTGTGCTTTCCCGAGATGACACCGTTTGCCCGGAGCCAGATGGTCAATAAAAACTTTGTTTCTCTCGGGCTGGGACTGATGGAAACAGGAATGGCCTGGTTCTGGAGCGATGCGAGAGTCAAAAAATGGTTTGATGTCGAAGGGCTTGAAAACCTGACCGGCGCGACAAAAGGAGTAATGGTTGTCGGGATTCATTTTATGTCCCTTGAGTTGTGTGGAAGAGTAATGGGGTTATGCCATCCTATGATGGCAACGTATCGCCCACACAATGATCCATTAATGGAATGGGTACAGACAAAAGGTCGTATGCGTTCAAATAAGGCTATGATTAATCGACGTAATTTATCAGGTTTTGTTCATGCGCTAAAAGCAGGTGAAGCCGTTTGGTTTGCACCAGACCAGGATTATGGGTCTAAGGGAAGCGTTTTTGCACCTTTTTTCTCGGTAAAAAAAGCAGCCACGACGAACGGAACGTATGCTCTGTCAAAACTCGCTGGTGCACACTTGATCACACTTAGCATGGTTCGACGTAGCGATAAAAAAGGTTATCACATGTATATCAGCAATCCGTTGGCAGGTTATCCAGGGGAAGATAAGGTCGCCGCAGCGGCTTATATGAACAAGATCATCGAGCGTGAAATTCTCCGTGCTCCTGAGCAATACCTGTGGATGCATCGCAGGTTCAAAACGCGTCCTGAAGGCGAAGTCTCTTTATACAAATGAACAACTCAACTTGTCATGAGCCAGAATCTATCTTTCTTGCCACTGCGTATTTGTAAAAATGCAATAAGGAATTTTCGATCGGATTCATGTTAACGATGGCTTGACTGACAGCCAAGGTTAATCAATTGAACCGGTTCGGATTTGAAGGTCCGTTTTTCGCTCAAAGCACAAGTAAGGTAGCGTTACAGGGAACATACAATGTTCCCATTTAATTCTCGTATCAGCGTTTATTCAGGTCCGGCTGAGAGCCTTCAAAGGCTCGTGGTTCTTTTTCCCACCGGTTAATGACTAATGGAGCAACAACATTTCCCAGGACGTTGAGGGTTGTTGTTCCGCTGTCAATAATACGGAATATCCCGGCTATCAAGGCAACGGCGTCAAGCGGTAATCCCGCAGACGCCAGAGTGGCTGAGAGAATCAGAATGGCAAACCCCGGCACACCGGCTGCTCCTTTCGACGTTAGCACCATTGTGACAACTAAAATGATCTGTTGCATCAGCGTCAGGTCAATGCCGTAAAGCTGAGCCACAAATATGGTCGCCACACCGAGAAATATCGACGCGCCGTCAAGATTAAAAGCATATCCCACGGGCACCACAAAGCTGACGATCCGACCCGGTACGCCATAGCGTTCAAGCTTGTACATCAGCTGTGGCATAACCGCTGCAGAAGCGGCGCTTGAGAATGCCAGCACCAGTTCCTGACGAAAATGTTTTATCAGCTTAAAGACGTTTTCCCCGATCAGCGCGCAGATACCGCCCAGCACGATCAGGGCGAATAAAACCAGACCCAGATAAACGGTGCCTACAAGCTTAATCAGCGGCAGAAGGGAAGCGAAACCAAAAGTGGACACGGTGGCACCAATCATGCCGAAGACGCCAACCGGCGCGTAGGCCATGACAATGGACACCACCCTGAACATGCCATCTGATACGCTTTGGAGAACGCTGAGGATCGGGGCTGTTTTATCCCTGGGAAGGCCATTAAGCGCCAGGCCAAACAGCACGGCAAAGAACAAAACTGACAGCAGTTTGCCCTCGGAGAGCGCAACAAACAGGTTATCAGGAACGATATTCTGGAGAATAATCAATGCGCCCCGCGCCGGCTCCATTTTCATGTGTCCGTCGCCGTGCGCCATTCCCTGAATACTGGTGCCTTCGCCTGGGGAAATAAGGTTAGCCAGCACCAGTCCAAAGATGGTGGCCAGCCCCGTGACGATAAAGAAGTAACCGAGCGCTTTCGCGCCCATTCGTCCGAACGACTTGTTGTCACCGCTTCCGGTTATGCCCAGAATCATGCAACAGAAGACAATAGGCACCACGACCATTTTCATCATTTTGATGAAAATATCGCCCAGCGGTTTAAGGATTTCGTGGCTGACCCACTGCTGATACTCAGGGTGCGTATTAAAATACCATCCCACAATTATTCCAAGTACAAGTCCAATAACTATCTGCCAGACCAGTGTTATTTTTTTCATTACGCCCTCAGTTTAAACAGGGGCAACTTCTGCCCGAAAGAGGCAGAAGCCACGCTTAAAAAATTCGGGTGAAGGAGTGGTATGGCACGGCCTCAGGCCGTGCCGGGTAATCATTTTGCGAAAAGCTGACTCATATCCTTGAACGCTTTGAACTCAAGCGCGTTGCCACAGGGATCGAATAAAAACATGGTGGCCTGTTCTCCGACCTGTCCCTTAAAGCGGATGTAAGGTTCGATTACAAATTTGGTGTTAAATGATCTGAGGCGTTCTGCAAGTGCCTCCCATTCCTCCCACTTCAGGATGATGCCAAAGTGCGGGACGGGTACGTCGTGACCGTCGACGGAGTTGGAATGCACGCTCTCCTGCGATGCGGTTTTAGGATGTTCGTGAATGACCAGCTGATGACCGTAAAAGTCAAAGTCAACCCACTGTTCGCTCGAACGGCCTTCACTCAGGCCGAAGGTCTCGCCGTAAAAACGACGTGTTGCTTTCAGATCATAGACAGGAATCGCCAGATGGAAGGGGGAAAGGCTCATTTATGCATCCTCAGTAAGAAGATCAGCCTGCTTGCGGCAAGATCGATAATTTAGGGAGGCGTAATGTTCAATGCACAGCCGGGTTTCAGTACTTTCCCGCATTAACATTACCGTCACAAATGAGCTTATGGATAATTTAATTTGATTAAAATCAATTTATATCTTTATATATAACAAATAATATTTGTGTATCGTGAGCGCGATGATCCGTGAACTGAAAACGTTTCTGATGGTGGCAAAGGAAGGGACCTTTGCGGCGGCTGGCAATAAAATTGGTCTGACGCAGGCGGCCGTCAGCGCCCAAATGCAGAGGCTGGAGGCCGACTTAAACTTCCCGTTGTTTGACCGGTCGGGGAGAAACGCACGTCTGAACCAGAAAGGGCTACAACTGATCTCTCAGGCACAGGAACTCCTCGCGTTGTATGACGGGCTGGGTGAGCGACTGAATTTGGCTACCCCCGGTAAGACCATCACGATAGGCGCAATTGCCTCAATACAGCGTACGCTGCTGCCGGATGCGCTGACGGCGTTTTGCAGACACAGCGCCGGCTGCCGTATCCGCGTTATACCGGGCCTGTCGATGGAACTGATTAACCTTGTGGACGCCGGTGAAATAGATATGGCCGCGGTGCTGAAACCTCCGTTTGCGCTGCCGACAGGGCTGCAGTGGAGTGCGCTGGCACATGAACCTTTTCACCTCATCGTGCCGAAAAATGTGGCAGGTAACGATATTGCCGCTCTGCTGAGCGACCAGCCTTTTATCCGCTACGATCGTTCGTCCTTCGGTGGACGCCAGGTTGATCGCTTTCTTCGCGAAATGAATCTCTCGGTCAACGAAATCTGCGAGGTGGACGAGCTGGAGGCCATCCTCAAGCTCGTCAGTAATGGCATGGGGGTTGCTCTGCTGCCCCGGACGGCCAACTGGCGGCGCTGGCCGGCCTCCGTCAGGGCCATCGGTCTGAATGAGAAGGTTTTTTACCGGGACGTCGGGCTTATTCACCGCCCGCTTGAAAACCTTGACGATAACGTCAGGCGGATCTCCGAGCAGATTATCCTGCAGGCGGGGCGGTAAACTCGACCGGCAACAGCGTGAGACTCAGCCTTGCGGCTCTCCGGGCGTTTGCAGCGGCGCGTCCGGCACGTCCAGCGGATCGCCGGTAGTGTAAAAGTGGCCGCCCGCGATATAGTGCAGACTTCGCCAGTCCGCCGCTCCCCGTTCAAATTGCCAGTGTCCGTCCTTAAAAGCGCGACTGTCAGCCCAGGCCGCTTTTATTTCTCCGATGAATAAATCATAGGCCTGCTGGGTATGTGCTTCAGGGATGAGTTCGCAATACAGCCACGCGGCACATCCTGACACCATTGGCACATCCGCGCCGGGCAGTTCAAACAGCAACACCCCGGACTGAGCGAGTTTATCCGCTTCGCAGGACAGTGAATGTGAACCGAGGTAGTGCACGAGTGAGGCCTGGCCTGCCACCGGGACCTGAATAACAAAGGAACGGCTTTTTTCAATCAACCCGCGGGTGAATGCGGTCTTGTCCAGCACGACGGTCAGTCGCGCCGGTTCGTAATCCAGGGCGCAGACCCATGACGCAGCCATGACGTTGTCCGTTCCGTTATAGCGCGCAGAGACCAGCGTTGCCGGTCCATGATTTATCAGCCTGTAGGCCTTTGCTGGCTCTACGGGCACAATGTAGTCAAGCATTTCCGGGCTCCGTTAATACGTTACAGGTTTTCAAGGTAGGCAGCGAGGCTGCGGTGGCCTGACGCTATCAGCTCCAGAACGCTCGCCTCCATCGCTTGCACCTCGTTGCGGGACCGGGCTTCAAAACTCGCCTGCCAGGCAATGACCGTTTCGTCGCTATCGCTCAGAGGAATGAGGCTGACTGTTGCCACATAGCCATCTACGGCCAGCGGGGCTTCAATAAAGCGATATGAGAAGGCCCGCTTACCTGCATCCAGCATGAGGAGCTCTTCGCGCAGGACATCGCCGTTTTCAAGTACCAGTCGGCGCCGGCAGCCCGGGCGACCGTCGGGCTGATTATCTTCGATTTCGCTGCTGCAGATAGCAGGATGCCAGTCGCTGATGCGTCCGAACTGGCTGAGCGTCTGCCATACGCGGTCCGCATGGGCGTTAACCACGGCATTAAAGTTCACTACTGACATTACGGTTCCTTCTTAATCATTCATCTTCAGAAAATTATCTTGCAGAATTTATTTCACCCGCAGAAACAATATGAATGCCCGACCTGGGTGTGGTCACAGCTCTGAGGAGATGGCGGGCTATGTCTTCAGCCGGGCTGAGCTGCCAGCTGCGTGGCAGAACCGGCGATAAGAGCCTGAGCGCCTGCTTCAGCGCCGTTTCACCCGGGCGGGATTCAGCCCGATCGCCGGCAATAACGCCGGGACGGACCAGCGTCAGTGAGGGGAAATTTTCGTGCCTTAGCGCCTGTTCAAGCTCCCCCTTCACCCGGTTATAAAAGAATCGGGAGCCGACATTTGCGCCGGTCGCCGAGGTCAGCGCGAACGCTGAGGCGCCGCCATTACGTGCCAGCCGGGCAAACATCAGAGGATAGTCATAATCAACCCGCCGGAATGCCTCCCGGCTGCCGGCTCTGGCAATTGTTGTGCCGAGCGCACAGATAACCGCGTCAACGCGCCACTCCAGAGCGTCAGCGTCGGGGGCATCAAAGTCGATCAGGGGATTAATAAGCCGGGTATGGCCTGTGGCGCACCATGCGAGAGGTTTTCGCGTCGGCGCAATAACGGTACCGATGTGCGGGCTGGACATCGCCTGTTGCAGGACATGACTGCCCACGAGCCCCGTTGCACCGAGCAGCAGTAGCCGCATATCCGGTTCTGAATCAGCGGACCAGTCCATCTCAGCGTTCCGCCATCTGCTGAACCGCCTTTCGTACCGGCACCTCACCGTCGGTCAGCTCAATGATGACGCGGCTGACGCGGGGCTGAGCGATAATTTCAGCCAGCGTGGCCGCCACGTTATCCCGGGCGACCTCCCCGTAAGGTATGGCCAGCCCGGCGCGGACATATCCTGAACCTTTGTCATCCAGCAACAGGCCGGGGCGCAGAATGACCCAGTCCAGCGAGCTTGCGGCCAGCACGACTTCTGCCTGCTTTTTCACGCGCATATAGTTTTCAAACGACGCCGAGGTGGATTCATTTCTTGAAGCCTCCGGAAAGGCCGAAACCAGCAGGAAGCGGGAAATGCCGGCCATCGCGGCCGCCTCTGCGGCCGTCTTAAGCCCTTCTCCGTCAATGGCGTTCGTCATTTCCGGGCCACCTTTGCCGCCGGCACCGGCCGAGAAGACAACCACATCGCAGCCTCTCATCATGGTCGCCAGAGCCGCGGCATCCAGCTCCGTCAGGCTCCCGCTGACGGGCTTTGCTCCCTGCAGACGAATCAACTGCGCTTGCTCCGGCTGACGGTGCAGCGCATGAACAGCGTGCCCTTTCTCCGTAAGAATTCTGGCCAGGCGCCGGCCCACCTTGCCTGCGCCGCCGATAATAAACACCGTACTCATGGATAACTCCTTTGCGAGACCTGTTTTTTGCTAAAAAACTGCCGCCAGTCAGCCCGTAAACTGGTGATAGACTTTCGCAATCACCTGCCAGCGACCGTCGATGCGGATGAGGGTCAGGTAGTCGTTATAGTCGGCGCCGATAGCATCCTTTTCCATGTCCACGCGCACCACCGCCGTGGTCGGAGTGATGGCCAGCACATCCAGATGCGTTTCAATCTCTGGCGCACTGCCGTTTTCACGGACGAATTTATACAGGTTGTCGACAGACCCTCCCAGCAGTTCACCGTCAGTAAAGCCATACATGACGGCGTCCTTGTGAAACGCTTCTGCCACCGTTTCGGCGCAGCCTTTTTTCAGGCCGTCAACGTAGCGACGCGCCGTGTCGAGAACGGCCTCATAGGAAGAAACAGGGACGGTTTTGATATTCTGGCTCATGTTTTTTCCTCTCTGGGTTTCGCCGCGTCTGGCGGTCAGACGCGACGGATGAAGGGAGAATGGCGGATGTCAGGAAGCGGCGTGGGTATGGTAAATTTTGCTCACTACGATCCAGCGCCCGTTGACCTTCAGCAGGTTGAAAAAGTCCGTAAAACGGAAGCCTGAAATATCGTCGGTATCGATACGCGCGCTTGCCGCGGTGCCCACGATGTCGACGTATACAATGGCGGCCTTCGCCTCCGGTGAAGGTCGGAACGCGGTATCGATGGTGTCGAAGAGGCCCTGGATCGGACCGCCCGTGAGATTTGCATCAGCGTCAACACCAAAAATCGTGGCCTGGTCGCTGAAAGCGGGCTTCATTACCTCACTCTTTGCCTGCTTTCCGCCTTCGTTATATTTGCTGAGGACTTCCACGATAGCGTTATATTCCTGCACATAAGTTAAGTCGGTCATATCATCTGTCTCCGATTGTGTTGTTACGGGTATCCGCACGGATGCCCGCTATGCGGTTGAAAATCTTTTTTATGACAAACAGTAGCATCAGACCCGCCACAGCAACTGCCATGCCGGTTAACACATCCGCTCGCTGTAAAATATCCCCGGCGCTGAAACCGCCGTGCAGAAGCACCTGGACGTCAGAAATAACACTCCCGGCAGCGGCATACACATACGTGCCGGGGATCAGGCCAAACACCGTCGCTGCGGCGTACTTTCGTAGCGATACACCGCTGACCCCAAGCACGTAATTTAGCGGCGTGAACGGCAGGACCGAGCTCAGACGTAGCAACAAGATCAGCAGGAGGGCATTGTTATGCGACAGTGAAAGCAGGGTTTTCAGATAGCGGTTCCGGCCTGCAGCGCGCGATGCGACCGGAAATAACTGACTTTTACTGAGGCAAAACGCGACCAGAGCGGAGGTGGTGCCCGCCAGCAGAGCCAGCACGGCTCCTCCGATAGCGCCGAACAGCCACCCGGACAGCGCGGCCAGCAGAGAAGCCGGGAAAAACATCAGCGTGGCCGTGACAAAAATAACGAAATACAACACAACCCCTGCCTCTCCGGAGGACTGCAGATAATGGCTGAAGGAGAACGCGAGTTCTGACATAGGGGGCTCATATAATTGTGTAGTGGTCACTAAGTAATGTTATTATTGTATAGTGATCGCTATGTAATATGTCAAGAGAATGATTTTATGCCCGACATGAAGACGAAAAACGCAGGTGCCACTGGCGAGAAGCCAAAAGGCCGGCCGCGCAGCTTTGATCGTGACTGGGCCCTGCTCAGGGCGCTGGACATTTTCTGGCGTAAAGGGTTTGAGCCAGCATCGGTAGCCGAGCTTTGCGCTGCGATGGAAATCAATCCGCCCAGCCTTTATTCCGCCTTCGGTAACAAGGCAAAACTTTTCCTGGAGGCCGTGAGCTATTACGAGAGGGTCTACTGGAAGGCAACCTGGGAGCGGCTTGAAGAAGAGCCAGATATCACGCGGGCGATTGATAAGTTCTTCAGCGAAGCGGCTGATATTCTGCTTTCGCCTTCCGCACCTTGTGGCTGCATGGTGGTCCTTGCGGCCATCAACGTCTCTCAGGAGTCTGCTGACGTTGTGGAGGCGGTAAGCATACTCAGGCAGGAAGGAAAAGACCTGTTTGAAAAGCGACTGCGCAGGGCTGTACATGAAGAGCAGTTACCTGCAGGTACCGGCACCGCCGCGCTGGCCACCGCGCTGAATACGCTTCTGGAGGGGATGTCGATCGAGGCGAAAGATGGCGCCACACTGGAAAGCCTCAGAGCAACCGGCCAGTATGCGTCGCGTCTGCTGCCTTGCAGAAAACAGTGACCGCACAAAATGCGAACTGTAACACTAGACGACCGGTCAGTTTTATAGCTAAGCTATACGGACTATGAAAAAACAAACGGCTAACGTGCGTCAGCACATCATTGATGTTGCCCGAACGCTTATCACCCATAAAGGTTATAGCGCCGTCGGCCTTGCTGAGATTGTCAAAGCCGCTGGCATTCCTAAAGGATCCTTCTATTACTACTTCCAGTCCAAGGAAGAGTTTGCTGAAGCTTTGCTGGAACATTACTTCACTCATTATCTCGTTCAGGTTGAAGAGCAGTTGTGCGGCAGCCAACCCGCAAGAGAGCGGCTGCTGCGCTACTTTACGTTTTGGAAGGCCACACAGGGAGCAGATCTGCCGGAAAGCAAGTGCCTTGTCGTCAAACTCGGGGCAGAAGTCTGCGACCAGTACGACAAAATGCGAAGCGTCCTGGCAAACGGAACCCATGAGATTATCCTTAGGATCACGGCGTGCATACAACAGGGGCAGGAGGATGGCTCCCTGCCATCAGGTGTGGATTCAGAGGCTCTTGCAGAAGAGCTTTACCAGCTGTGGCTGGGCGCATCCCTGATGGCAAAAATTCATACGCCTGAACAGGCGTTCGACAAAGCAATGAGTGCAACAAAGCGGCTGCTCGCGTAGCCGCATTTTTTTCTGCCAATTTACTAGACGACCGGTCAACTATTTAGGAGTAATCATGACTGACAACAGTAACCGTACCGATCTCTTTTCCCCTGTGACTATGGGGAAACTTCAGCTGGCTAATCGTATCGTTATGGCGCCTGTCACCCGTAGCCGCTATGGTGAAGATGGTGTACCAAATGAGTTACATGCAACATACTACGCTCAGCGCGCCAGCGCTGGACTGATTATTTCAGAAGCGACAAATATCTCAGCTCAGGGCCGCGGATATGCGGCAACGCCGGGTATCTGGAGTGAAGAGCAGGTCGCAGGCTGGAAAAAGGTCACCGATGCCGTTCACGCAGAAGGCGGTAAAATCGTCTGTCAGCTCTGGCATGTAGGCCGTTTTTCAAGCGTTGAACTGCAGCCCAACGGCGAGCGTCCTGTCGCCCCCTCCGCAATCAAGGCCGAAGGCCAGACCTATACCGTCAATGGCTTCGTACCGGTATCGACGCCACGCGCGCTCGAAACCGACGAGATCCCGGGCATTATTGAGCAGTATAAGCGTGCCGCAGAAAACGCCCTGCGCGCAGGTTTTGACGGCGTGGAAGTGCACTCTGCAAACAGCTATCTGCTCGATCAGTTCCTGCGCGACTCAACCAATCATCGTACCGACGCCTACGGCGGCTCTGTAGAAAACCGCGCGCGCCTGACGCTGGAAGTCACTGAAGCGATCGTCAACATCTGGGGCAATGACCGCGTAGGCATCCGCCTGTCACCGGTAACTCCTGACGCAGGCAACACGCCGCCGGACAGCAACGTGATGGCGATGTATGGCTATCTCATCCAGCAACTTAACCGTTTTAATCTGGCATACCTGCACTTCGTTGAGGGTGCCACTGCAACGTCGCGTGACGTGCCTGCCGACGTGGATATGGATGCGCTGAGTGCGCAGTTCAGCGGTCCGTTCATCGGTAACAACAACTATGACCTCGAAATGGCGATCAGCCGCCGTAATGCAGGGGTCATCGATGCCGTTGCCTTTGGCCGCCTGTTTATTTCCAATCCGGATCTGGTTAAGCGTCTGCGTTATGGCGCCGAGCTGACCATCGCGCCTAAGGAAGCCTACTACGGTGGCGGCGCGAAAGGTTACACCGACTGGCCGGAAGCGAATTACTGATAAATACAACCGGCGGGATCTGCCCGCCGCCTGTACCTCATCCCAAAGGATAAGAATATGAATCATCTGCAGAACAAAACCGCGGTAATTACTGGTGCGTCATCGGGCATTGGTGCCGCGACCGCGCTGGAACTTGCACGTCATGGTGTGAATATCGTAGCCGCGGCACTTGATCAGACCGGTCTCGATAAGCTGGTAAAGGATATTGAGTCAGCCGGTGGCCATGCTTCCGGTCTGGTGACGGATGTGACTCGTCTTGAAGATACACAGGCGCTGATAAAGCATGCTACCGATACCTTCGGTACCGTTGATATCCTGATTAACAACGCCGGGCTGATGCTCTTTTCAGCCTGGAGTGACATCGCGTGGGACGACTGGAACAAGATGGTCGACGTCAACATCAAGGGCTATCTGAACGCCATTGCGTCCGTACTCCCGGTTATGCTCAGCAAAAGTGACGGCCAGATCCTGAACATGGCTTCTGTGGCAGGCCACCAGGTTGACGCCGGCGCGGGTGTGTATAGTTCGACCAAATTCTTTGTTCACGCCATGACAGAATCAATGCGTAAAGACCTGGGCGTGAATAAAGGCATCCGGGTCAATACCATCAGTCCTGGCGTAATTAACACAGGATGGGCTGATAAAGTGAGCGATCCGGAAGGGCGTAAGGTGGCGCAGGAGCTGACAAAAATTGCTATCAGCCCGCAGGATGTGGCAAATGCGGTGGTCTATGCACTCAACCAGCCCAGAAACGTGACCGTTAACGATCTCATCGTGTCCCCTACTAAGCAGAACTGGTAAATCAACAATGGCAGCCGGCTGGCTGCCACTTCATCTCTGAAATAAAAGTCGTCAGCCTATCGTCATCAGACCGACGCGGTCTGCAAGGCTTTAATTCCAGCCAGATAAACATCATTTTCCAGCACCCTGCGCATCTCGCTGCATAAGTCCGGTTTGCAGTTAAAAGAGGCTGACCAGACAACATGCGTGTGTCCCGGAGTGCAGGTTGGCAGCAGTTGAATGGTGGAGAGATAATTTTCAACAGGCAGAGGTGCTGTTTCAAAGGAATAGGTCAGCAGATATGCTTTGCTGTCTTTACGGATTAACTTTTCGGTTCCCGTGGCTCCGTTTCCAAGGGTTACGCGGCGAACGGCTCCTACCACATCTTCTGTGCAACCCTCTTCGAACTCACTGCTGACTACGGCAGGATGCCATGCTGACAGAGCGTGAAACTTTTCAATAATTTCCCAGACTTCTTCAATATTGCGCGGTATAACCAGCGATGCGACAGTGCTTTCCATGATTCTCTCTTCAATTTGATTACGACCACAAATCTTTTTGTATCGGTCACTATGTAATGTGTTTATATTTTTAGTGATCGATACATAATAAGTCAACTGGATTGTCTCTCAGCCAGATACTTTGAGTACTCACAAACGCTGATTTACTGATAATTAATTAACTCAGACCTGATAACTATCTACAACACTACTTCCGCTTTTCGCTCATAGCGGACAGTTTCATCTCTATGCGCTTCCATCAGCCTTTATTGGTTCATATGTGGCTTTCGATAGCTCCGCTGGTGCCAGCCTGTCCGCGAAACTTGCGCAGCAAACGCGCCGCGCATATACGGTTTGGGCTTACCTTTTATCAAACGCTTAGACTACGATTCGCCTGCCAAATTTTTTGGATAAAAGCCATCATTACCAAAGCAACATCGAAAAATGCTTAATTAAAAGTGCTCACGCCTGCATTCCCTTACCCCGTGCCAGATTAATTCTTTCAACGCATTCCCTAAACGCTTTAAGTTGCTCCGTAGAGAGTTCAGATTCATCAATTTTGACCAGAAGAGCGTTGAGAGAGCGTTCAATATCATTTTTAATTAGCCGTAAGCAGATAACCTTAACCCAACGTGGAGAAAGCTTACTGAGGCCAATTGCTCTTGTGATTTGAAATTTCATGCGATGCCTCTCAACCGCCAGTGTGCCGGTTTTCAACCTCGGTTATAACACGCAATGGACAGGACGTCTGTTATTCCTTCGCCTAAAATTTAGCATGAAGCGCTTAGCCTAGGATCAACCAGCTTTCAGCGAACATCAAATTTGGTTGCCCAGCCTGATGCGCAAGCGATACGTCATACCAGAGAGTTACTAGCTTAACTTATGGCAATTTTAATGATCTGATACAGGTTGGGATGTCAGCTTTGTGCCATGAGCAGACGTTCCTAATGTAAGTCCTTGCTAGTTAACGGAGAGCAGGTCGCAGCGGAGGATTAATATCAAACAATTCAAAATCGATACGGGAAAAACTCAAAAGCAGTGAATGGTTTTTGTTGCCCGCTAAAGTTGAACGAAACCCTTATCGAGTTGTGCTTACATCGTTGATGTCACCAAAAAAGATAGCAAGCGATTGTTCTATAATACAAATAATCTTTCGTTGAGGCTAACTGCAATCTTGCTGCCTACTAAGAGGGGAAAAGAAAAGATATCGGTACTTACATTTATTATAAAAATTCAGCATACTTTTTGATTGTAGCTTATAATGAATAAGCTTCTTATGAAGCACATGAATGGTAAAGCAACCTTTTCTGATTTTCAGAAACCGTGTTAAGCACACGGTTTTTTTTGCACGCACTCAAAAAGTTAGTGTGTGAATTTTAAAAGAAATATTAGAATTCTTTTTTTGCAATAAAATCGGAAATTCATGCAACCTCTACACTCATCTGCAGATGGTTATTTCTTTAAATCAAACGACCGTTAGATGACAAAAAATATTAAATGCGTCCATTAACTCTCGAAGAATTGCATATTGACGAAAACATGATCTTATTCTAACTTTATCAAGTGGTGAATCCCCCTCAGCGGCGGGGCGAACCAGTCAAAATGCAATATGCTCGCGTATCTCAGGACTGGTAAAGATACATCGGGAGGCACCCGGCACCACATCTTAACGTATCTTTATAAAAGAACATTTTTCCTTAAGCAGTTGTTCGATTTTTTTATACAAAAATCTAGAGGATTTTTTTCAAAAAAAAACGGGATAATCGACATCGAATATCCCGTCAAGAATTTCACATCGATAATATTCTTTATCTTCTTTATACAATATACACGACGAGCCATGATTAACAATCTAGTAATTCTTTTGTGTTATATATAAAACAATAACAAGAAAACTATTAATTTTTAAAATCAATTAAAGGGGAGGCTATTTTCTGCACAGCTAAGACTTTATGTTCCAATAGCGGGCCAGTTCTTACCAACATATCTCATCCCGACAATACAATCGCATTATCATGGATGGGCAGCAACGCTTGGTCTTGATGACACGCTGTAAGGCACTGATTCCGTGAGGAGAACAAAATCTTAACTGAGATACAAGAAAAGCAAGAATCTCAAGGGGATCCATCTTCTGTTTGGCCATAACAAACTGGAACGCACAGTCCGCTATCTGGGCATTGAAGTCGATGATGCGTTAGAGATATCTGAGTCGATGGAGTATAAGATTGTCAGGGCTATAACAGCAACCTTGCGCCATAAGCGGAAGTAAAGATTTCTAAGGCGATCAGGGTAGCATCACATCCCTGTATCTGAAAACGAAGTCTCAGGAAAAGTGCTCGCTTTGTGCAAAATATTTCTATGTTTGTCATGGTTAATTTTTATCTTATCAACCATGCTTTTTGTAATTACAGAATTGGGCACTTCGATGCTCCATAGTAGTCTAATCAGACATCCCAGGATACGTAAATGCGCAATGCAATTCTTCCCATCGCCGTAGCCGTGGCAATGTTTATCCTGGGGTTATTCATTCTTAATACACAGGTCTGGTACACCACTCGCGCAGACGGTCTTGCTGGGGCAAGGTATGTATCAAACAATATGACAGTGATTCTGAATGAAGCCCGCCTTGCTAACCGGACGGCGATGGGTATTGCCGAAAAAGGCTGTGGCCCGGAAGAGCAATATCAGCTTGGTACTTTAGCAGCACTCCTCCCCCATCTCAGAACTATCATTATAGTCAGGAGGGGAGCAGTCTGGTGTTCATCCCTACCGGGAAATCGCGTACTACTGGTTAACATTAACGCATTGCCGAATTCCCAACTGTTACTTGTGCCTTCCAGCAGTACAGTTGACGGTCTTCCTGTTCTTCTCGTTCAGACCAAATACGCTGACAGCCGTATCATAGTCACAGTAAGCGATAGTCATATCAGGGATGCGCTGGATATCCCATTAAAAGGCCTAGGATACGCCCTAAGGGTAGGGAATAACGTAATAGGTATGTCCGGTGATGTCACTAAGGTAAACGAAACGCAACATCTTTCTGCACACGTTAGGGACTCAGAATATCCCTTCAGTATTGATTACAACTACGTTGCGTTTTTCAGCATGCAGAACCTGCAGAATATGATCAGTCAGGCTGGGGGGATACTGCTGTTTTTACTGCTGATGTCCTGTCTCGCCGCCTACATCCTTAATAAATATCTTACTAAAACTACTCTCCCTGAAGAAGCGCTTGGTCGGGCCATTTCCAAGGGGGATATCGTCCCTTTTTATCAGCCTATCGTAAATGGCAAAGATGGCACACTTCGTGGTGTTGAAGTGTTGGCCAGATGGAAGAATCCGAACGGAGGGTATATTTCTCCTGCTTCATTTATTCCTCTGGCGGAAAAATCAGGGTTGATAGTACCGTTAACGCAAAGCCTTATGGCCCAAGTAGTGTCTAATTTGAACGCCGTTGCCAGTAAAATACCAGAAGGATTCCATGTTGGGATTAACTACAACCCTTCTCATATCGCAGCGCCCACATTTGTGGAAGAGTGTTTGAAATATAAGAATTGTTTCAGTCGGCACGATTTGAAACTTGTCATTGAGGTAACCGAGCGTGAGCCCCTGAATATCGATGAAAAACTTGCTCAAACCCTGAATGAACTGCATGCAAATGGTTTTTCCATTGCACTTGATGATTTTGGAACCGGCTACTCAGGGCTCTCCTACCTACAGGATCTCAATATTGATTACATCAAAATTGATCAAACTTTTGTAAGTCGGGTTAATGAGCATGAGGACTCGACTCTCATACTGGATTCTGTCCTTGACCTTGCGCGAAAACTTTCAATAAGCATTGTTGCAGAAGGTGTAGAAACGCAAGAGCAGCTTGACTATCTAATCAGGAACAATATCTTATTTATGCAGGGATATTATTTCTTTAAGCCAGTTCCTTTTTCTGAATTAATAATGATTTTGTTATCTAAACCTAAAGTGAGAGTGAAGGTTGAATGAACAGTTGGATGTTCACAAGAAACGTCCGCTCCTCGCTCATTGCCGACCTTCAACTCAACTGCCTTGTCCGCTTCGTGCCATAAACGGACACTATTGACCTTGAACAATGAAAATGAATAACAACCCGGCCGGGCCTACCCAATCATTTTTCAGAGTATGAAATGCGGTAGCCACTGCCTTCCCTGAGAACACTGGCAAACCCAGCCTGACTTAAATGCATGCCGGCAATGATCATTTTTTCGCTGGCGGCTTTTCTCATAATTTTCTTTCTTGTTTCCTCAGCCTGAGCGGCATCAGTGTCGAATAAAATAGAAACAGCCGGTTGCGCTGACTGAATATGCGGATAATGGACAATGTCTCCCCATATTAATAAGCATTTATCATCCGCATCGATGCGAAAACCGGTATGCCCAGGCGTATGACCCGGTAGCCATACCGGCATAATACCTTCTGCTATTTTGTCGCCGTTAAAAAAACGCACCTTACGGGCATAAGCGTCTAAGGTTTGGCGGACCAGCCAAAAATTACGTTGTCCGCGCTCATTTGCGATGCTGAGTTTTTTATCATCCTGCCAGTGTCTCGCTTCGAGAGGATGAAGAAAAATTTCAGCATGTTTGAAAACAGGCTGTTTCTCAGAATCCAGCAGGCCTCCAATATGATCCGGATGGCAGTGCGTCAATAAAACAGTATCGACGTCGTCAGGGCTTACACCCGCAGCAGCAAGGTTCGCGTTGAGTTGTCCTGCCATGTTGTTCAACGGGCCTGTGCCAGCGTCAACCAAAATGATCCGACCCAGACCGCGGATAAGATAACAGTTTATATGGATATCGCCGGGCTCACTGACTCCGGCACGGCATTGAATAACGTCCGCATCAGCTTTTTCAATGCCTGACAGCAAATCCAGACTCGCCGTCATATTGCCGTCACTCAGCGCAGTTATTTGAAAATCGCCAATCTGGCAGAACGGAAAGGGATGGCTCATCATTTCCTCGAGGTTAGTTGCGGGCGAACAGGTGTTCTGCTGGATAGCCAAAACAGCGAATACGGGTCGTCAGACCAGAGGCCTGATGAGTGACAAATTCCAGTTCAAGCATAAAGTTTTCCATGACTTCATGGGTTCGCAATGTTGTCAGACGATAAAAGAGCTCGGCATAGACCGGGTGCCCGCATCCCGGCTTAACATCGACAAAAACGATATGAACGTTTTTGGGCTCTGCATCAAGGATGTCACAGCAGAGGGCGCTGCATTTATAGGTAAAATCACCAAGATTTTTAAACTTGTCAGAGTGATTTTCAGAAATATAAAAAGTCAGATTAGGCATGATGTTATGGCTTCCCTTTATCAGGGCTCTGCAACTGAGGTGTCAGAGGTTCGTAGAGATACACTCCAGATACCTCTGTAAACAGCGGGACCATCTCAACAGGCAAGACATATGCAACGCGATAGTCAGGGGATTTATCCAGCCCCACTGCATGCATTTCCAGCCCCTGATATCCCTGTTCTGTCTCTAAAAAGTCTATTGGCTTTGCGCTCAATAGCAGAATGTTATCGAAAGAGATGGGTGTAGCAAGGCCCTGGCCTTCATAGAGGTTACGATGCCAGTCCGTAATGTAGACCTGCCAATGAGAGAAATTACCGCCCCCTTTTAAACGATAATCCTCACTGCTGAGAATCTCCGCATCATTAATCGTATGAATGGCCAGGTAAACAGGACAGCCGGATGTTAAGGCGCGAAAGCGTTGAGAAGTCGTGAAGCCAGCAACAGATATCAATGCGGGCAGTTTTTGCTGGCTGTAAAAGGCATTCCATTCTGCCTCGCTTTCAGGATCGTTATACGAGCATTCCACGGTATAGAACATAAGCCCATCTCTCTATGAGTCATAAACGCAAGCAAACAGATTTGCTCAATGATTTTATGTCATGCTACAGACTGTATGTGCCGCTTAAAAACGATAATATGTCACTGGTTAGTGACATTAAATCAATGAGAGCACATTGCAGGCATTGAGCAAGGAACAGGTTTTATGCGCAGAAAAATACCCAGTAGTGCGTCCCTGCAGGCTTTTGATGCCGCCGCAAGGCACGGCAATTTTGCTCGTGCCGCAGAGGAGTTATCCTTAACGGAAGGGGCGATTAGCCGTCAGATTGCGCGTCTTGAAACGTTGCTGAACTGTAAATTGTTTGACCGTATGGGAAGCCGGGTAAAGCTTAACCCTGTTGGCGCGCGCTATGCACATCACGTACGTGAAACGCTCGATCGGCTCGAAAGAGATACGCAGTACATAATGGGAATGCCTGAGGGCAGTAAAAGTCTGGATATTGCTGTCCTGCCGACCTTCTCCTGCCGTTGGCTCATTCCCCGCCTGAGCGGGTTTAACTCTTTGTTCCCGGATATAACGTTAAATATTGCGGCGAGAACGGATCCGTTCATATTGCCAGGCAGTGGCTTTGACGCGGTCATTCATTTTGAACATTCCGCATGGGCAGGCATGCGTATGCAGTTTCTGTTTCAGGAAAATCTGCTTCCTGTTTGCAATCCCGCACTGTTAACTAATATTGATGTCAATAGACAGTTAAACGAACTTCCGCGCATTCACCGTCGACAGAATCCTGATGCATGGCATCACTATGCCCGGGAAAGTGGAATACACCTCGATAATCCGGCTCAGGGTGTGCGGTACGATCTTCATGAAATGGCTATCGCTGCCGTCATCGCAGGACACGGCGTAGCATTGGTTCCGCGTATGTATGTCGAGAACGAATTAAGTTGCGGTATGCTTGTTTCGCCATGGCCCGCCTCAGACTGCCTGAGTAAAAAATTCTGTTTAGTAAAACCGACGGAAACGGGAATCAATGAGGCTGCGCTGGAAAGTTTTGAATGCTGGTTGCTTGCTGAAATGAATATGCCCATCAGCTTTAATGCCGAACGATGACATTACGTCTGTTTCTCGCTAATAAGGGACAACCATACTCAAATCTCCCACATTGCAGGAGATTTGAGTATGAACATGTCACCGTGGAACAAAGACCGTATCATCGGCCAAAAAAGACCACTTCAGATATCTCATATCTGGGGGATCCGAATCCGGCTTGAACTGGAAGGTAAAACGCGCGATTTAGCTCTGTTCAATATGGCCCTGGACAGTAAGCTTCGAGGCTGTGATCTGGTCAAACTCAAAGTATCTGATGTCGCATATGGTAGCTTGGTTTCAAGCAGAGCAACGGTGTTGCAACAGAAAACCGGTAGCCCTGTGCAATTTGAGATAACTAAAGGAACAAGAGAAGCTGTTGCTGCATTGATAAAGCTTGGCAATTTGCATAGCAAAGACTTCTTGTTCCGGTCTCGAGTCGGAACTAACCAGCACATATCAACCCGGCAATACAACCGAATCTTTCATGGGTGGATAGAAAAGCTTGGTCTCGAAGATTCGCTTTACAGCACACATTCCATGAGAAGAACAAAACCTTATCTGATCTACAAGAAAACCAAGAATCTCCGGGTGATTCAACTTCTATTAGGCCATAAGAAACTGGAAAGCACAGTCCGTTATCTGGGCATTGAAGTCGATGATGCGTTAGAGATCTCTGAATCGATTGAAGTCTAAGGTTGTCAGGGCTGCAACAGCAGCCCTGTGCCAAGAGCGGACATTATTTACGTTCGATGCATCCCTCGTAAGATAGGCCATCCCGGTTCGCCTTCAGCTACACTTGTTCCTGTTTTTCATCATGAACAGATAGTATTCCGCTGCAGCAGGCTGGTATGTTTGTTCCAGGACATTTAAATCAACAACATGCATGGTCCAATAACGATGAAAGTGATTCTTGTTCGACACGCAGAAACAGAGTGGAATGTGAGAGGCGTTATTCAGGGGCAGAGCGATAGTACGTTGACCCACCGGGGGGAGCGCCAAACATCAGCCTTACTGGCAGCATTTGCCGCAAGTGATTACCAGATTGAACGTGTTTACGCTTCTCCACTTGGTCGTACCTGGCAAATGGGACAGAGCCTGTCTGAGTGCTTTGGTTGCTCATTGGTAGCTGAAACCGCCCTTAAAGAACAGGCATTTGGTCAGTTTGAAGGCATGTCAACGGCACAGTTCCTGCAACACCATCCGAACGATGCAAATGCGTTATTCAAACTTGATGCAGAGTATTGTCCGCCAGAGGGAGAGTCATTAGCACAGGCAACTCAACGCGTAATAAGTTTCTTACAAAACCTGCAAGGCACCAAAGAACATCAGTGCGTATGTATCGTCTCGCATGGGCATGTCAGTCAGGGAGTGCTGGCAATACTTAAAGAAGGGACTATCGATAACTTTTCCCGATATGCTCACCCCAATGCAAGTTACTCCGTTTTAGATTTTTTTGATGGAAAATGCATTGCGCTCAGATGGGGAATTGCCACACACCTACTTGAACGATAGGTTTCTAGTGGCCATTTGAGTTCAGCGATCTTACCGTAACACGATGTCCGCTCCTCGCTCATAAATGACGATACCCCCTTGCAGTAATCCCTCCTATTAGGCCTCGCCAAAATCGCATTCACCTTTTTGCTTAACCGGCTTTTATGTGGGGATCCGACTTGGTTATTTTACGGATTCTGGCGGAGGAGAAGTGAGACTGGTGATGATAAAACACTAACATGTGAATAAGTGGATGTAATATAACTCAATAATATTCCGGCCACTTTATTGTGGGGCATCTGTGGGGCATTGAAGTCAAAATTTTTGTTCAGCAGAGCTACCCGGCCTCCGTTTTGTTCCGACATCCATTTACCATAGACGTTGAAAACTATCTGGGAATTTGTGTGTCCCATCTGGTTAGCAAACGAGTACGTGGCAGATTCTCAATACTGCACATATGCTTCTTAAGCATCCTTCGGAATGGATGTTTCTGAAAGCTTTTTTGTGGTGGATCTCCCTAAGCGGAGGGGCGGTTCAGCAGGACATTTCTCCAGAGTGTCTAACCAGCGCGCGGAAATGAATGCTGTGATCATTTCCACCGGGAGGCACCCGGCACCACTCCCTCAGTTATTGTCAACTTAGCTATTTATGCCTGCTTTTCCGAGCAGGCTTTTTTTTCCTTTGTGTTTTGTAAGTGTTCTCAGGGCTATGAAAGGGTGCTAATCCTCAGTATGTGTTTTAGCAAAACGATCCTCGAAACAATACAAGCTCGTTTGAGATAAAAAAGCGCGGAGAACGACATCACTCCTCTCCGCAATAATAATTCCATCTTCTGCCCGTTTGTCTTTCTTTTATCCACAAAAGCTAAAGCCATGACTTAATGTAAATAATAACATTTTTAAACTATGTGGATAGTTAATTATTTTTTGTATAAATGACTCTCCTTAAGGATTGTTTAATCTATGGCTTTCCTAATAAGAAAGAAGCGCCGGAGAGTATCTATCATCATCAGGCTGCCGTTTGGCAGCCTTTTTTATTTCTAGCTACAGCACTCGCACTTAGCGAGGTGAGAGACCATGAAATTGAATGATTCAGGGAACATCTTCACGCAGTTCTTCGCGTGGGTAGCAGCTCTGGCGTCAGCCATTGAATTTACCACTCAGGATCTGGTGTCCATGTTCTTTGGCGCTGCTGGTCTGCTTATCTCCTACATTAACGGGCGGGTAGATGCAAACCGCAGGCGTAGAGAGGATGAGAAGCGAACAAAAATGGTCAATGACTACCTGAAAGGCGTTGGTGATAAATCCCTAAACGAGCGTCCAGCTGCTGCAAGCGTGGTCGTTGAGGCCTTACAAATGGAAGGTGAGTGATGGGATCCAGAGCAAAGTCGAGTACAGCAGTTCTGGGCCTCGTACTGGCTGGTGCACCGGCATCCGTCATTCTCGATAATTCAGGTGACCGCCACGGGGCATGCGAGGCAATTCGCTGGTGGATTAAAGACGGTGGTCGCGATTGCCGCATGACTAAAGGCCAGAAGAATGGATGCTACGGTTAGGTAGAGCGGCGAGACCAGGAAAGTGCGTTGGCGTGCTGGGGGATAGACCAGTGAAATTTAATCTTTTACCAATCGTGGTTGTGGTTAATGCTGGTCTATCAGCTGCACTCGGTAAAAGTTGCTCAGACGCCAATGTCCTATAGAGTGATAACGAAGTTCTTCGCAGTGACAATGCTCTGCAGGAGCAGTTAATCGCTACTCAGGCATTCAATTTTAATCGGTTCAATCAGGTTGCAGAACATGCCAACAGACTTATCTCCCTGATCGACACCAGTACAGAAGAAACCATAATCGAATACCGTGAGATTCTTCGCCGTGAAAAAACCTGTGATCTGCCTGTTTCTGCTGATATCGCTGGCGGGTTGCTCGAATACGCGCACCGTTTACGTGCCAGCGCCTTGCACACCGATACCAACAGACCTGACACAGCCGATGATCGTGCCGCTGCTGCCAGATCAATGACGTACTGTCAGGCGGTCTCGTGGATAATGCCGCTACTGGCCGTAATTGAGAAGGGCAACAATAATTTCGCTGGCATAAGGCAGATCGAGCTGGAAAGAAATTACCAGGGATGGCTCGTCCTTGAGCACACGGGTATTCCTGAACGACGGCTTTACCTGACATAGCAAAGCACTATTAAATTGTAGAAAAGACTCAATATTTAACAAGCGTGGCACAGCATTGAAAAAAAGCCCCCGCATGGAGGGCTACCAGAGTCTCAGTTTCACTTGCTCTTTTTATAGATGCTTCCCTGGAGTGGCAAACTCCTCATCAGAGTCCTAAACAGCCTGGCAAATAGCTAGTAATCAACAAGCATAAGCGGTAGCGATTAGGATAATCCTTACCTGATCATTTGGGCTGGGCAGAAACATCAAATGTTCTGATTATCCATAGGGCTGACATAGCGACTGCAAAGGTATAGAGTTGATGTGTCTTTATGGAATGAGGATTAACATGAAAGGTAAAGTGATTATCGCTGCTATGGCTTTGGTTTCGTTCAGTGCTCTTGCCAACGAGGGGCAGTATCTTTCTGACTTCGCCAGTGCAAAAAGCACCTCTAAAAGCTACTCTCAGTTGATTAGTAAAAACAAACTACCTGCATGGGTAAAAAATGGTGGCACGAGCACGCCATCAACCGAAGTTACAGTTGCAGGCAAAAAGTATATTGCCCTGTCAGGGTGTAAACCACACAGTTGCCCAGAACAGAATATTGCTGTTCTCTACTCACCTGATAGCGGTGATATCCATGGTGTTTTTTCTGATTTCAATGCAGAAAAGAATCGTGAGACATTGACCTGGTTAAACGTGGATCCGATTGATTCTGATGCGATGAAAAATGCGCTTTTCAATCGGCTGTACGGCAATTAAATAACCCAAGCTTCAAACTGTAATCCACTAGTTTGAAGCTTCAAAATACAAATCAATCGCCATTCAGTGTGTTGGTTGCTCACATCGCACCCTCATTTCGCTTAACTTTAGCAATGAACTCCTCTGTTATTGATAGTCCCGCTATGATTTCCGAGTTTAAGACAGAAGCACCAAATTTACTTACGAGGTCCAGAAGAGTTTCATATGTCTGGATGAGTTCCATTAGATCGGAAATCACTAATTGGTCATGCTCAGTGCGAAAATGAGACTCGGCGGAGGTTTGATGCACTATCCACTCGAGATTGGTCTTGATTTTCTGTACGTCATCGTAGTTATACATATTTCATAAGCTTAAATCCTCATTTCAAGATTTCTTTGAGAAAAATACTTCATTGCTTCAAATACTGAAGCTGTGAGTGACGTCTAAAGTTCATTCAGTTTAGAGGTAACAATGGCTAAGCCGGACTGGGGCGAGCTGCAGAAGCGGTTCCTGTCTGATCACGCTGCTACTGGCATATCCCCTAAGGAATGGTGCGAGGCGCATAATCTTAATTATGTAACTGCTCGCCGCTATATCAAGAAAACTGCTGCGCAAAATACAAAAATTTACCCGCGAAAGATAGTGCGCACTGCGCAGAAAGATAAAAGCGCAGATGAGCTGGTGGACATAAAGCTAAGCGCGAAGGTAAAGCGCTTTATTGCTGAATACCTGAAGGACAATAACGCCACAGCCGCCGCTGCGCGTGCTGGTTATAGTGACCCAAACTACGGTCGTCAGCTTATAGCGAATCCTAACGTTGCGCAGGCTATTGCGCAGCAGCAAAAAGCGTCCATTGCGCGCACGCTTGGCAGTGCCGATGAGGTACTCGAACAGATGTGGCAGCTAGCCACCTTCGATGCAAACCAGCTTTCGCAGTATCGTCGCGGCGCGTGTCGTTACTGCTGGGGCTTCGGTCATCACTACCAGTGGCTCGGGGGGGTAACGGCGGTAGAGAAGTTAATCATCTGCGGAAACAAGCCAGGTTCATTCAGATTGTTGATGTTCTGGGTATAGTTAATCGTGTGGTCAGTTCTGAAGAAATGACAGGAGTCTGCCGGTGCTCCCTGTGCACCGGTAGCATGCGAAATCAGGTGCTGCTGGTGGACGAGCTTCGAAAGCGCGGTATTCACTTCAAGAGCCTCACTGACAGCATCGATACCTTAAGTCCGATGGGGCGTTTCATTTTTCATATTATGTCTGCTCTCGCAGAAATGGACAGGGAGTTGATAGTTGAACGCACCCGGTCAGGTTTGGCGGCTGCGAGGGAAAAGGTGCGAATTGGCGGCAGGCGTCCGAAGTTAACAGCCGAACAATGGGCACAGGCCGGGAGGCTCATTGCTGATGGGGTTGAAAGGAAGCAGGTGGCGATCATTTACGATGTGGCTGTCTGCACACTGTATAAAAAGTTCCCTCCTTCTAAACAGGCTTAATTTTGTTCACATGAACGTTCAGCCGGAAAATTTACAATAACCATAATCTGAAGTGAGAGAGAAACTTACAAACGAAACGGCGAAGCTTTAAACAGTCACAGCGTATCCGGTGTCTTGCGTACCCTGGTAAATAAAACTACTGTATATAAAAACAGTATTCGAGGTGTGCATTATGGAGTTCACCAGGCCTGCAGAACTGCGAGAAATTATTACTCTTCCGCTTTTCAGTGACTTAGTGCAGTGTGGTTTCCCAAGCCCTGCAGCTGATTACGTTGAACAGCGCATTGATCTTAATGAGTTACTTGTCGCTCACCCAAGTTCAACGTATTTCGTTAAGGCCGCTGGCGACTCAATGATAGAAGCAGGGATCAGTGACGGTGACCTGCTGGTTGTGGACAGTTCGCGCACAGCTGAGCATGGAGATATCGTTATCGCCGCGGTAGAAGGGGAGTTTACAGTTAAGCGCCTGCAGCTACGCCCGACAGTCCAGCTCATACCGATGAACAGCGCTTACTCGCCGATAATTGTCGGCAGCGAGGACACGCTTGATGTGTTCGGTGTCGTGACTTTTATCGTGAAATCTGCGAACTGAGCATGTTTGCACTCTGTGATGTGAATTCGTTCTACGCATCATGCGAGACGGTGTTTAGACCTGATCTGAGGGGGCGGCCGGTGGTCGTGCTCTCGAATAATGATGGCTGTGTAATCGCGCGCAGCCCCGAGGCCAAGGCCGCTGGAATTACCATGGGGGAGCCGTTTTTCAAGCAAAAAGAGTTGTTCCGGCGCGCTGGTGTTGTTTGCTTCAGCAGCAACTATGAGCTCTATGCAGACATGTCGAACCGTGTGATGACGACGCTTGAGGAAATGAGCCCTCGTGTCGAAATTTACAGTATCGACGAAGCTTTTTGCGACCTGACCGGTGTTCGCAACTGCCGGGACCTGACTGAGTTCGGCAAAGAGATCCGCGCTACAGTTCTGAAGCGTACGCACCTTACTGTCGGAGTCGGGATTGCCCAGACAAAGACACTGGCGAAGCTGGCCAACCACGCTGCAAAGAAATGGCAGCGGCAGACCGGCGGGGTAGTGGACCTGTCCAATATCGATCGCCAGCGCCGATTACTGGCTATCGTGCCGGTAGAGGACGTATGGGGCGTCGGTAGGCGTATCAGCAAGAAGCTAAACGCCATGGGCATTAAAACGGCTCTGGACCTCTCTGAGCAGAGTACGTGGATTATTCGAAAGCACTTCAATGTCGTCCTGGAGCGAACCGTCCGAGAACTGCGCGGTGAGCCCTGTCTCGATCTGGAGGAATTTGCGCCTGCAAAGCAGGAAATCGTCTGCAGCCGGTCATTCGGTGAACGCGTCACTGATTACGAACAAATGAGGCAGGCCATTTGCTCCTATGCAGCGCGGGGTGCTGAAAAACTGCGTGGTGAGCACCAGTATTGCCGTTTTATCTCGGCGTTCGTGAAGACATCACCCTTTGCCCTAAATGAGCCGTATTACGGTAACAGTGCATCTATGAAACTTCTTACCCCCACTCAGGATTCCCGCGATATTATCAACGCTGCGGTAAAGTGCCTGGATAAAATCTGGAAGAATGGTCACCGGTACCAGAAAGCCGGTATTATGCTCGGGGACTTCTTCAGTCAAGGTGTGGCCCAGCTTAATCTGTTTGACGAGAACGCGCCGCGGGCCGACAGTGAAAGGTTGATGGAAGTGCTCGATCACCTGAACGCAAAAGGCGGGAAAGGAACGCTCTATTTTGCAGGGCAGGGCATACAGCAACAGTGGCAGATGAAACGGGATATGTTATCTCCACGATATACTACGAGGTATTCAGACCTAATAAAAGTTAGATGATTCTTTAAACGGTCTATTCATTCGAATCTAATTATCGGGTATGAGTATTAACAGTAATATGTCTACTACTATGCTTTTGTAATGTAAATAAGCCCCTGCAATTATACAGGGGCTTATGGATATGATGCCGGGTGCCTCCCGGTGAGTCATTGAACTAACCACTCGTGACTCGCTGCTTCAGAAATTCACGATGAGTCGCTTGATATACAAATCATCAGGTTAATTAGCCCTGCCGCTGAGGAGGATTCATCATTAAACCGAATGTAACAGCAATGCTTAGCAAATGATACAATAATTACTGATGTGCCTCATGATTTTTTTCGCAGTTTGCACGGTCAAAGTATTTTCAGATGGCGAAGGTTAAAATATCGATGTTCATTTTTTGACTTTAAGTCTTGAAACAAAGGTTAAGGTTTTGTCTTCTGGGCAAATCATTAGAAAAATTGCTGTGGGAGATTCTTCTAAACGTGTAATTCCATGCAGCATCTGGTAGAGTCTTTTTTTTAGTTTTTCTGCTCCATCTTTTTCAGACTCCCACTCTAAAACTGCCTGACCCTCTGAACCAATGAATGCATGGGATGGAAGTTTGACACCTCGGTTTGACTTACTTGAATAGTTCCGGTCATGCAAGAGACCCAAGAGAAGAGGGTTGATATTATTATCTGAGGCTCGTGCTTCAATTACTATTAATACTGTGTAATGTAGGATTTTCATGGAAGCCTTATGGTTGCTTCAGCAATAAAGTCATATTGCCATGGTGTTGGATGTATATGTCTTAATTATAAATGTTTGTGTGGGGGTAAAAAAAGCCTGCGTTAAGCAGGCTATAATAATTAAACGTAGTTATAATAATGATTTCATGAATGTCGGTGTTGAATCCCTAACGTCAAAGATACTTCTGCGCAGCATCTAATATTTCCTGAGAGGTAAGCTCTCGATCTGATGCCACATGGGCCACTTCATGGTCACCTGTTAAAGAGGGTAAACCTGCTGACATTATCTGAAGGTTTATCACTTCTCCATTAGGATATTCTTCGCGTATTGATGTCACACCTTTAAGCACAGTGATAACTTTACCTGGCTTACCATTAAAAAAAATGATTACTTTTTTCATATATCACCATGTACTTTGAGGGTTTTTAGCCCCTGCAGGTGTTCGAAAGGGTTCTTTTTGTCCATTTTTTTTGCCTCTTTCGAAATTAAAACAAGCATTATACTGCCTTAACGTGTACTGTAACGGTCCATTTGAACTGGAGAAGTCTATGTCTGCACGTAAAAACACTCAATTCCGCCGAAATTATTTAGTAAAATGTCTTTGTCCAAAATGCTCAAAAGATTCCGAACATAGTTACAATCGTGTACAAAAGGGGGCTCAATTGGTGTGCCCGTACTGCTGTGCTTTATTCAAATCTTCCCAGCGCTTCTAAAAAATTAATAAAAAATAAGAAGTGATGCTTTTAGAGGCTGCCTAACCTCTTACGCACTTTAATATTTTATAAGCAGTTAGCTTCTGCTTTGAGACTGTTCATGCAGCAGTCCTGCATTTCATCACATCGGTCAGCAAACTTGATAGTAAGTAAATATGCTGGCCTGTTGTAATGATGTGCGTAACCGAGCAATCACCTTCCACTGATAAAGTCATGCTGGCTTAAGTAAACCATCTAAAAATTATCTATCGCAAAGTGTTACATTGGCAGCGATTGGACCTTTAGTTCCAGCTATGATAGCGAATTTGACTTTTTGTCCTTCAAATAGAGTATTAAATGTTTCTCCCAGCAGGGAAGAAGTGTGAACAAGAACATCTTTACTTCCATCGAGTGGGGAGATAAAACCAAACCCCTTATCTTCGTTAAACCACTTAACAAGACCTATGATTTTAGATGACATACAAACTCCGTATGAATATTTAAACTGACAAGCAAGCTCATGATAAGAAACGTATTAGGGTATACGTATGGACTCAAGAGGAGGAGGTATCAGAGATAACACCTGGTTATGAGAACGGCTTTTGGAAAAGTTAGATTCATCATCGCAACGAATCAGTCAAACCATTAAGGCACGTGTTGAATGATTAAGCAAATTTTATTTTAGCCTTCCAGAAGGCCGTTAAAATAGGATTAGCTATTATTAACCAATCCTGTATAGTTCAATCTGGATTGCCATTAGGAAAATATTTTTCTCGTAAAATGACAGGAATTGTCAAAAGTTTTGACTTCAAGAGCGGAAAGGGATTGATTATCCCATCAGATGGCAGAAAAGATGTTTTTTTTACATATTTCTGCATTGAGTAATAATGAAAGCCAAACGTTAAAACCTGGCGTTCGTGTTGAATTTTATCGTATAAATGAGCTTAGTGGTTCGATGGCTGCAAATATATTTATTTCTTAAAGTAAGATAATGTTGAACCAAATATAAAGTGCACATCAAAAGTACATCAGATTATATATCTATTTGTTCTATCAATTTTCTCCCCTGATTTTTTACTCTTCCTACTTCACGGGTCACAGCATGCCAGATAAACATCTCAGCTGGTACAGAGCCGTCAGATGCAATCTCTTTCGCTTCTTTCCCTCCAACGTCCTGCCGTATCCATTCCCGGGCCGCTTCTGGTGACAAAACAAGTGGTCGGCGGTCGTGAATGTCGACCAAACCTTTATCAGCTGCAGATGTCACGATGAGAAAACCTTCTGCTTCATCGCCGCGCTCAAATGGTGTGCTGCCGATCGATGCCATAAATATTGGCTGGCCGTCGGCACGGTGAATGAAGTAGGGCTGTTTCTTGTCTCCTTCCTTCTTCCATTCGAACCACCCATCTGCGAAACAAATCGCCCGTCCATGCAGCCATAACGGTTTGAACATGCGACTCGTAGCCGCCGTCTCGACGCGCGCGTTAATCAGTGGCGGCTTATCCCACCACCCGGGCGCGTAGGACCAGAGAACCGGATCGAGATGCAGCTGTTCGTCGCGTTCGCTCAACAGCAGGACTTTGGTACCTGGTGCCACGTTGTAACGTCCAATGGGTTCCGGGTCGTATGCGATGTCGCGATCGGCTTCATCGGCCAGGTATGCCAGATATTCTTCGCGGGTTTGGGCTTGTGCAAAACGTCCACACATAGAAACCTCCAGTCAGTCAGACTGAAAGTATAGGTGTTATCCCGTTTTTTCCGGCGGCAGAAGTTTCAATGCGGCATCCATGAAATCGTTCATCACTGAGATTGGGATGTCGGGTTCCTGATAGGTCAGGGTTAGCTCGTGTGTTACTTCCGAGTAGAAAACTTCAGCGAGTTGCTTTTGCGGGGAGGTATCCGCCTCTATGAGCTCAAGGAACATTCCGTCGCGAACAACATCGCTGCCTCTGATGTAGTGGTAGGTTTTCTGTTTCATCGTCCTGATGCTGTAGTTGGGAGTGATGCAAAGAGTTTGAACGGATTTGGATGGAGGGTAAACGTCCGGAAGTGGATAATGGAAAAACGCTCGCAAGATTTTGATGATGGGGCATAGTTGGGGCAAAAAATCAGCTCAAAACAACTCAAAACCTCATAAGGCAGTGACTCGTCTTGCGCTAATGCTTTGGTTTTAGCTAGCTACTGACTTACTTCAACTTAGTTCGTCAAAAAGATGCCGCACATGCAGATAAAGCACTAATTAATGCAAATTACTATCGGGAACGCATTATTGCTCAAGAAGCAACTAAAAATGAATTATGCGTCATGAAATCAAAAAAAGGTGTGTTTTGCTGTACGGCTGAACCGCGGGTCCGTGGAGCGGGGTCAGCAGGGAAATAGGGGTCAAGGTTCTGTTTTCTGTGACAAGATCTTTCGTTTTTTCTTCAGGTACATCACTTCGTCACATTTACCGATCATCTCCGCCAGCGTCGCATACTGGTCTGCGTTATTGATCAGTTCGCCAAAGGAGAAATTGATGTTGTAGGGCTTACCCGAGGTGTCATTGTAATGATCGAGACTGGCACTCAGTGCGTCCAGAAAAGAGACGGTGTTACCGTCCCGCCGAAGAAGGGCGGCAAACTCATCCCCGCCGAGGCGGCCTGCAATTTCGCCCGGTTCGAGGTGCTGATGTAAAAAGCCGGCAAAGACCTTCAGCACCTCGTCACCCTCAGCGTGTCCCCAGAGATCGTTCACCGGTTTAAATTTGTCCAGATCGAAATAGATGAGGCTGAACGACGCATCCTGCCGGTTCATCGCGCGAAAGAGTTTTTCGCCGGCGCGGTAAAACCCGCGCCGGTTGGGAATGCCCGTGAGGCTGTCCGTCATGGTCATGCTGATGGCCTCGAATTCGTCCTCTACGATACAGGCCAGGTCCCGGAGGGACGCAATGTCCTCATCCGAGAAGTCACGGGGAGAGGTGTGGATCAGGCACAGCGTGCCGGCCACCGTGCCGTCCGGCAGGCTCACCGGCTGGCCGGCGTAGAACCGGATGTGGGGCTCACCGGTGACCAGAGGATTATCGTGAAACCGGGCATCGGCAGCCGCATCGTGAATGATAAAAGGCCCCCTCTGCAGAATGGCGTGCCCGCAGAACGAAATATCACGTGGGGTTTCGCGCACGCCGACGCCCTGACAGGCGAGGAGCCACTGGCGCTCGCGATCCAGCAGGCTAATCAGGGCCACCGGAACCTGAAAGGCTTTGCGGGCCAGCCGCGTCAGGCGTTCAAAGCGTTCATCATCACGGGTATCAAGAAGACCGGTAATATACAGGGACTTCAGTCTCTGTTCTTCATTCTCCGGAATACCGGGTGCCTGCATGTGCTCTCCTGGACTGTTCAGAATTTTATAAACAGGCAAGTATGTGCCTGAGTCTGGCTGAGTATAGTTCACAGCACTTGAGCCGGTGACTATCGCCATTCCTGTCCGTGGCAGACGTTCAGTATTCGGAATTTCGGTTCCTGAAGGTACAATCACGCATTAAGACTGCAGGCTCACAGATCCTGTTTGCCAATTTTCGGATCCAGAGGGAAGAAAAGCGGAACTAATGCAGCCCGAGCACAAAAGGGGGGTGTTTATTGCTGAATGGGCATTAGCGCTGCGGAAGCACAGAAAGAAAGTTTATGTGTAATAAAATGAACAGGGTTCCATTTGCGAGTAAGGCGTCAGATTTCTGGAGCCTGGTTAATCCGCATCCGGAACGATAAATCCTGACCCGGACTCAGACGTCCGCGTCAAGCCTGCGGCAGGAACGCGCTCCGCTCAGTTTTTTTTATTCACACACAGTGCAAAAGGTGACTGCGGATTCCCCAAAAGCCAGGCATTGGCTGTAGAGCTTAATCGTAACTGGCGTTCTGTGCCTTCAGGAACAAAGAAAAAACTCTTTTCGATAATCTCATCATCTGCATTATCCCGTGCTGTTTTAATATGACGCATGTTGCTCACAACTATTTCTCCCGGCGTCTTAATGTCATAGTCAAACATAATGTTACGTGAGACCGTCTGCTTGCCACTTGCGGTCCCGATACTACCGGAGAGCACAACCAGCCCTTCAAAATCACTGTCCAGCCTGAATGTTAACTCCAGCGTGGAAATATAATCCGGATTAGCATGATCATAATGAAGAATGGTTGAACAGTTTATTGTCAGGCCGGGTTTCTGTGAACGCTTAAGCCACGTCAACCCAGCGGCTATGATTATCAGCCCTGAGATAAATAAGGTTATCCATTTTTTTTTAAATCCTGCGTTCATAACCACTCCAGTAATAATTCAGACAGGAAATGTATTCATTGTCCTTCAAGGTACATCGGCTGATAAATGCCCGGCCTTCGCGGCCGTAAAGATAAGCCTCGGAAACCTGGTACAGGAAGGTCGTGCCATTCAGACATGAAATCCCCCCCTCCTTGACCAGTTCGGTGAAGATCATTTTTTTACGTTCTGACAGCGCCGGGGAATTATTCTGAGTGGTGTATACCGGGCACTGGCCATAGTCGAAGAGAAAATACGTCGACATATCGTTCTTCGGTATCTGTACGTTTTTCCAGGGCACTACGCCAGCAAGCATAAAATAAATTGCCGTTGCGAGGACACACAGGACCATTGCTGCTGTTATAAATATGCGACCGGAAAGAAAGGGCCCTTTTGTTTTTTCTACAGTGCTGTCAACAATTTCAACTGTATCGCTTTCGGGGGCTGAGGCAGTAATGATGTCCTGTGGTGCATCTTCAATAATCTGTACGTCCACATCACCGTTAAACATAAAACCTATTTTGGGGATAGTAGATATACACTCTGTGCTGACACCAAAGATTCGGAACTGTTTCCTGAGCTCGGAAATGTATTTGTTCAGCGTATGATTTGAAGAGTGCAGGCCATGTAAATCCCATACGTTAAGGAGCAGGTCATCACGTGGTACAACCTGAGTACGCTGTTCAATCAGGTACGAAAGCAGTCTGTTCATTATCACCGTCAGGACGATAAGTGAACCCTCATCGTCCTTAAGCCACATCGCGCCGTCTTCAGTACGGTACTTAATCCGCATATCAATCAAATAAACCATTTCCGACTCTCCGTGCCTCATGGTTAAAGGGGCCAGAAGATGAAGACTTCCGGTGAAAACTTATACTGCCGACTCGTTTCCAATGATACCACAATCCCCTTGCTGTGCACTTTATGTAGTTACATTATCTGTATTTGGTGTTTAATTTGGATTTTTTACTTGTAATTAGGTTGTTTGGCGATACATGTTGTCGCTTCAGGAATTGACTGGATACCATATCCCCACAAAATGAAGTCACCAGAATACGCAAAAGCGATGACTTCACTAAGCGAATCTTGGGGCAGGATGGCTGGTGTGGCCAGTAGAGAATAAGGAGCTAACAGAAATGAAACTCATCAAGATACTGATGAAAATTGAAAGCATCTTCAGTTCCTGGCATACAGCTGTCAGAAACAAGGTTGTTTCAGCCCAGTTAAGCGAAGCAGAGTTCATACCTTATATACAGCCAATATATAACTCCCGGGAGCTAATTGGCGGGGAAGTGCTGCTGAGAGTAAAAAAGAAAGGTATCCTGTATACGCCTGAAAGTTATATTTCATTAATGGAGTCTGGTGAAATTATTAACGACGTTACGTGTGAGCTCCTTGAGAGTGTCAAAAATCACTTCACTCCCTATATGGAACTGTTACCAGAAGGATTTCATCTTTCATTCAATATCTGTTCAAAGCAACTTAACTCACCACGAGTGATAAGTGCTATTGAAGATTTTAATCAGCATTTTAAGGGTAAGGTAGCCGTTATCCTTGAAATTGTAGAGCGTGGAACAATGGTTCTCGATGATTTTGCGCTTGAAACAATGCAGCAACTCTCCGATGCAGGCGTTCGGTTTGCTATTGATGATTTCGGTAGCGGGAGTGCGTGCCTTAAATATATTGAGCATACTGGTTTCTCAACAATCAAGATTGATAAATGTCTGACCGTTGCCAGTAATGGTTCACTGATTTATTCCGCTGTCATCGATTCAATAATATCCCTGTCCGAGAGACTGCAAATCCAGGTGGTTGCAGAAGGTATAGAAAACAATGTCCAGCTGGAGCTTTTAAAGGAGAGAGGTGTGCAGATTTTTCAGGGATATCTGTTTTCAAAACCTTTAAGCATGGGAGAGTTTTGTAGACACATTTGACTTCTGGAATCATGACAACGCGTTAAGCATCAAACACTGGCGTTGGATTAAATATTAATTAAAACGCCAAAAACATTTTACTCACCTGCAGTAAGGCAGACAGGTAAAGTCTGAATCGCATTGAGATCTGAAATAAAAGAGTTCTCAAGCTGCCACAAATTACATTACTGAATATTCAGTGGTGCAGGTTATTGCATCACTACCAATTTAAATTATTACTGAGGATATATAAGTTATGTCTGCTAACTTCCCGAACCCGCCTGAGTTGCCGACCTGTACCGGGCCGGAAGGTATTCTGTTTGATTTTAATTACGGCGCCCGCGTTTACCTGCCAGAAGGAAAATGGCACGTCATCTTAATGGATGATGACAGTGGCAATATTCTTTTCAGCTGCGATTCAGAAGGTGGGTGGGTTACCAGCAATAAAAAGTATTACGTCCGTTTTCGTATCCAGGTATTCCACCAGGGAGAAGCGATTCCGCTCCTGGATGAAACGCTGAACATGAAAGACAAGCCCGTTGTCATCTTTTTCCCGACGGGCACGCTGGGCGACATGCTTGGCTGGTTTCATTATGCAGAGCGCTTTCGCCAGCTGCACCGCTGTCAGCTCGAATGCGTCATGGGGCAGGAAATCATCGAGTTGCTCAGCGCGCAGTATCCCGAGATCACGTTCTCCACAAAGGACAATCTGCAGACGCTCAATCCCTACGCGTCCTGGTATGTCGGCCTTTTCTTTAAGGGCGACACCACTCATCAGCCCATCGATTTCAGGAAGGTCGGCTTCCACCGTAATGCCGGCTACATCCTGGGAGTAGATCCGCGGGAGTGCCCGCCGCGCCTGAAGCTTGATGCGGAGCGGAAAATTGCGGAACCGTACGTCTGCATCGCCGCGCAGTCAACCAACCAGGCAAAGTACTGGAATAACGGCCATGGCTGGGCAGAGGTCGTTGCTCATCTTAAGTCTCTGGGATACCGGGTGCTGTGCATTGACCGCCATGCACATTATGGCCAGGGCTTCATCTGGAATCACATTCCACAGGGTGCCGAAGACTTCACGGGCAATATTCCGCTTCAGGAGCGGGTGGACCTGTTAAAGCATGCGAGCTTCTTTATCGGGCTGGGCAGCGGGCTGTCATGGCTTGCCTGGGCTTCCGGTATCCCGGTGGTGTTAATCAGCGGATTCAGCCTCCCCAATAGCGAATTTTACACTCCCTGGCGAGTGTTCAGCAGCCATGGCTGTAACGGCTGCTGGGATGACACGTCCGTTGATTTTGACCACGTGGATTATTTGTGGTGTCCGCATCACAAGAATACCCCCCGACAGTACGAGTGCACGAGTCTGATAACCGGTAAACAGGTCATCGGCATGGTGGATCGTCTGCATTCAGGATTAGTTGATAAGTAAGGAAAATAAACATGAACAAGATATATACCACGGTCTGGTGCGAGTCGCGCCAGCAGTGGATTGTCACCTCTGAACTGGCAACCGGGTCCGGTCGCCCAAAGCTGACGCCTAAAAAGAGCGCGCTGGCACTGCTGCTGGGTGCAATGCTGCTGCCTTCAGGGCCAGCTATGGCTGTGAATTATGAAGGGGTTACGTTAGACGGGAGTACTCAGGAGCTGTATTCAGGCGATACGGCCACCTCAACGACCATTAACAGCGGTGGTCAGCTGCTCATCGACGCCCTTGGCTCTGCTACGTCCACTACTATTAACTCCAGCGGAGAGCAATTCGTTTACGATGGCGGTACAGCTACTGTCACGACCATTAACAGTGATGGCACTCAGAATGTTGAAGGCGGCTCTGCCACAGATACCACAGTAAGCAGTGGCGGCAGGCAGCACGTTTATATTGGCGGCTCGGCCACCTCTACGACCATCAGCAACGGTGGTATCCAGGCTATCTTTGGCAACGGCATTGCCTCCTCCACGATTATCGACGGTGGATTACAGGACATTGGCAGCGGTGGTAAAGCGATTGATACCACCATCAACAGCGGTGGTAGTCAGCGCGTCTCCAGTGGCGGCTCGGCCACTTCTACTACCATCAACAGCGGTGGTTATCAGCGCGTCTCCAGTGGAGGTTCGGCTACTTCTACCACTATCAATGGTGGTGGTCAGCAAGTCTCCAGTGGAGGTTCGGCTACTTCTACCACTATCAATGGTGGTGGTCAGCACGTCTCCAGTGGAGGTTCGGTCACTGACACCACCATCAATGGTGGTTATCAGCACGTCTCCAGTGGAGGTTCGGCAACTTCTACCACTATCAATGGTGGTGCTCAGTTCGTCTCCAGTGGCGGCTCGGCCACTGACACAACCATCAGTGGCGGTGGTCAGTACGTCATTAATGGAGGCTCTGCCACCTCTACCACAATCAATGGTGGTGGTCAGTACGTCTCCAATGGAGGTTCGACCAATTCTACCAATATCAATGGTGGTTATCAGGATGTATTAAGTGGAGGCTCAGCCACCTCTACTATAATCAACAGTGGTGGTATTCAGTACGTCTCCAGTGGCGGTTCGGCCACTGACACAACCATCAGTGGTGGTATTCAGTACGTCTCCAGCGCCGGCTCGGCTACCTCGACCACAATCTATGGTGGTACTCAGCACGTCTCCAGCGGCGGCTCAGCCACCTCTACTACCATAAATAGTGGTGGTTCTCAGCACGTCTATGGCTCGGCCACCTCTACTATAATCAACAGCGGGGCTCAAGGCGTCTTTAGCGGCGGCGTTGCCTCGATTACAACCGTCAGCAGCGGTGGGCAACAGCACGTCTACAATGGCGGCTCGGCCACTGACACCACTATCCACAGTGCTGGTGAGCAGCACATCTTCAGTGGCGGCTCGGCCACTGACACAACCATCAGTGGTGGTTATCAGTACGTCTCCAGTGGAGGTTCGGCCACCTCTACCACAATCAATGGTGGTGGTCAGCACGTCTCCAGTGGAGGTTCGGCAACTTCTACCACTATCAACAGTGGTGTACAGCGCGTCTCCAGCGGCGGCTCGGCCACCACTACCACAATCAATAGTGGTTCTCAGTACGTCTACAACGGCGGCTCGGCCACCTCTACCACTATCAATGGTGGTGGGCAACAGCGCGTCTACAGTGGCGGCTCGGCCACCACTACCACAATCATTAGTGGTTATCAGCACGTCTCCAATGGCGGCTCGGCCACCTCTACCACTGTCAACGGTTGGGGGGTTCAGCACGTCTCCAGCGGCGGCGTTGCCTCGATTACAACCGTCAGCAGCGGTGGGCAACAGCACGTCTACAATGGCGGCTCGGCCACTGATACCACCATCAACAGCGGTGGTTATCAGTACGTCAGCGGCTCGGCCACTGACACAACCATCAGTGGTGGTGGTCAGCACGTCCGCAATGGCGGCTCGGCCACTGATACCACTATCAATGGTAGAGGGAATCAGCATGTCTCCGGTGGAGGTTCGGCCACCTTTACCACTATCAACAGCGGTGGTGCTCAGTACGTCTACAGTGGAGGCTCGGCCACTGACACAACCATCAGTGGTGGTATTCAGAGTATCTTCTTTGGTGGCTCGGCTTTCTCAACGACCATCAACAGTGGTTCTCAGGATATTTATGATGGAGGTTTGTCTACTTCTACTACCATCAACGCTGGTACTCAGGTCATCGGCGTCCTGGGTGGTGGTGGATCGGCCACTTTCACAACTATCAACAGCGGTGGTGCTCAACATGTCTCTCGTGGTGGGCGGGTCGACTCTACTGATATAAAAAGTGGTGGCAGGCAGTACGTCTCCAGCGGCGGCTTGGCCACCTCGACCACAATCAACAGTGCTGGTTATCAGACTGTCCTCAGTGGCGCCTCGGTCACTGATACCACCATCAACAGCGGTGGTGCTCAGTACGTCTCCGGGGGCTCTGCCACCTCTACCACAATCCACAACGCTGGTTATCAGGCCGTCTACAGTGGCGGCTCGGTCACTGATACCACCATCAATAGTGGTTATCAGTATATCACCAGCGGCGGTAAAACCACCGACACAACTATAAACGGCGGCCAGTCCTGGCTGAGAAACGGTGCAGTGGCCGACGGCGAAACCCGCGTGAACGCCGGTGGCGAACTGTTGATGGACGCCGGCGCTCTCGCAACGGACGTCAACATCTCCGGGGGCACTCTCTCAGTCAGCGACCTTACTGATGCCACAGCCAGCCTGGACACGGCTCAGGTCGGTAAGCTCACCATGGACGGCGGCAACGTCAACTTCCTGCGCAACAGCGACGGTGAATTTGCAAAGCTGACGATTATGGAGCTGAACGGCACCGGGAACTTCCTCCTGAACACCTCACTGGCTGATAAAGCCGGCAACTTCGTCACGATTGAGCAGGGCTCAGGCCAGTTTGGTCTTGCCGTGGCTGACTCCGGTAAAGAGATATCGAGCCACGATGACCTGACGCTGAATCTGATTCATGAGAAGGGTGGTGACATTGACTTTGAACTGGTCACGGCGTCCGGCCGAAGCACCCGATTCGTGGATGGCGGTACCTACATGTACACCCTGTACAGCCAGCAGGATAAGGACGGCCATACCGGCGGTAACGTCTGGTATCTCGGTGCCATGGATAACGGTGGCGAGAACCCTGGCGGTGGTGAAAACCCTGGCGGCGGTGAAAATCCTGGCGGTGGTGAAAACCCTGGCGGAGGTGAGAACCCTGGCGGAGGTGAAAACCCTGGCGGAGGTGAAAACCCTGGCGGAGGTGAGAACCCTGGCGGCGGTGAAAACCCTGGCGGCGGTGAAAACCCTGGCGGTGGCGAGAACCCTGGCGGCGGTGAGAACCCTGGCGGTGGTGAGAACCCGGGCGGCGGCGAAAACCCTGGCGGCGGTGAGAACCCTGGCGGCGGTGAGAACCCGGGCGGCGGTGAAAATCCTGGCGGTGGTGAAAATCCTGGCGGCGGTGAGAACCCTGGCGGCGGTGAGAACCCGGGCGGCGGCGAGAACCCTGGCGGTGGCGAGAACCCTGGCGGTGGTGAGAACCCTGGCGGTGGTGAGAACCCTGGCGGTGGTGAAAACCCTGGCGGAGGTGAAAATCCTGGCGGAGGTGAAAATCCTGGCGGTGGCGACAACGGCAACGCGGGCGGTAACGGCAGCGGCGGCAAGAAGCCGATGACCACCCCAGCAACCGACGCTGTTCTGGCCATGTCCAATGCCGGTCTGAACGTGATCCATGGCGAGCTGGATGGTCTTCGCACGTATCGCGCGAGCCTGGACAAAACCGGACCGGAAAGCAGCGTCTGGGGTCATTATCTCGGCAGCAAGAACCACACGGATACCAGCAACGGCGCAGCCTACACCCTGAACCAGAACGGACTGGAAATCGGTGCCGACATCCGGACTGACTTTGAGCGCGGCAGCCTTGTCACGGGTGCGTTCATGTCTTACAGCGACAACACGGTGAAGCATGCCCGCGGCGGTAAAAGCAAAATCGACAGCTACGGCCTCGGCCTGTATGCGACCTGGTTTGATGCCAGCGGCTTCTACGCTGACGGGGTGGTGAAGGGTAACCGCCTGAACAACAAGCTCAGGGCGGTCATGACCAACGGGGGCATTACCGGTGGCGACTGGACGCAGTATGCGCTCAGTACCGCCGTGGAAGGGGGATACCAGTTCAGCATCAGTGACGACCTGAGCCTCACTCCTTATGCCCGGATGTCGTTCGTGCAGATGACCGGTGAGGACGTGAAGCTCAGTAACGGCATGAAGGGCAGTACCGGGACCCCGCGTTCCGTCACGGGTGAGGCGGGTGCGAAGCTTGCCGGCAAGTTCAGCCTGGGAGCAACTGAGTTCAAACCTTACCTGTCCGCTGCGGTGGTGCATGAGTTTGCTGACTCGAATGAAGTAACGATCAACGGGCGTAACCGCTTTGACAACAACGTCAAAGGCACGTCAGGCAGGTACGGCCTGGGCGCGTCGGTTGACGTGGGCAAAGATGTGACTCTGTACGGTGAGGCAAACTACCGTCAGGGCAGCCACGTCGAGGCGCCGGTCCAGGGCGTGGTGGGGATCCGGTTTGGATTTTAATCGCTGACAGTCACAGTGAGAGGATATGCCTCTCACTGTGCCCCCTTTTTTATTTAATTACGGTCTCCTTATGAAAAATATCATTCTCACCAGGAATGTATTTATCTGTCATGCGTTTCAGGAAATCCTGAGCGAATATAAATGCAAAGATATTTGTGTAGTGGATATCGATTCATATTATTCGCTATATGAATTATTGAAGGTCATGAAGGATGCGAATTTACATCGTGAGCAGAAAATATATTTCCTGAAAGGCACAGGCATTCTTTCAAAAATGCTGATTTCGATCACCGCCTTTCATGTCCTTGATTCTCTGTTACGCCTTAAAAAGGTGATACGGACAGCCAGGGTGCCAAATTATGCGTTTGCAGTGAAGTACATACGATCTTATACGAAGCTGAGCATGATGACACACAAAGAGAAGCTAATTGCTAATGAAATTTTAAAGTACAGGGATGTGCCAAGCATGGCGCGTGCGATGAAGTTAAACCATAAAACGCTGTATTCACGCGTGCGAATAATGGCTATCAAGCTAAACCTGCGCGATATAGGCCAGATGCGTAAATATTTTTCGTCAGAAATGGCGGCGGCTACCTGTGTGTCAGATAACCGGCTGGAGATTAATTAAATATCAGGCTGCCTGCATTGCGATTTTATTGATAAATAAGGTACGTAAATATGAACAAAATATATACCACGGTCTGGTGCGAGTCGCGCCAGCAATGGGTGGTCACCTCTGAACTGGCAACCGGATCCGGTCGGCCGAAGCTGGCGCCGAAGAAAAGCGCACTGGCTTTGCTGCTGGGTGCAATGCTGCTGCCTTCCGGGCCAGCCATGGCTACAGATTATGTGGGCGTGACGTTAACGGGCAACCAGTTTCTGTGGTCAGGCGATACGGCCACCTCCACGACTATCAACAACGGAGGCACCCAACAAGTCAATGGTGCCAAAGTGAGCACCACAACCATCAATAGTGGTGGCACCCAGCGTGTCTTCAATGGCGGAGCTGCCACTTTAACCACAATTAATAGCGGTGGTATTCAGAATGTATCAAGTGGCGGCTCGGCCACTGACACCACTATCAACAGTGCTGGTGAACAGCACATCTTCAGTGGAGGCTCGGCCACTGACACAACCATCAGTGGCGGGAAGCAGTACGTCTCCAGCGGCGGCTCTGCCACCTCTACCACAATCAATAGTGGTGGTCAGTACGTCTACAACGGCGGCTCGGCCACTGACACAACCATCCGTGGTGGTTATCAGTACGTCTCCAGCGGCGGCTCTGCCACCTCTACCACAATCAATGCTGGTAATCAGCACATCTTCAGTGGCGGCTCGGCCACCTCTACCACTATCAATGGTGGTGGTCAGTACGTCTACAACGGCGGCTCTGCCACCTCTACCACAATCAATAGTGGTGGTCAGTACGTCTCAAGTGGCGGCTCGGCCACTGACACAACCATCAGTGGTGGTTATCAGTACGTCTCCAGCGGCGGCTCGGCTACTTCTACCACTATCAATGGTGGTAGTTATCAGGTCGTCTTGAGTGGAGGTTCGGCTACTTCTACCACTATCAATGATGGTGAACAGCGCGTCAACAGTGGCGGCTTGGCCACTGACACCACTATCAACAGTGCTGGTGCTCAGTACGTCTCCAGTGGCGGCTCGGCCACCTTTACCACAATCAACAGCGGTGGTGAACAGATTGTCAGCAATGGGGGCATTGTAAATACTACTACCATAAACGACTGGGGTTTTCAGCGTGTCTACAGCGGCGGCTCGGCCACTGACACCACTATCAACAGTGCTGGTGAACAGCACATCTTCAGGGGCGGCTCGGCCACCACTACCACAATCATTAGTGGTTCTCAGCACGTCTACAATGGCGGCTCGGCCACTGACACCACTATCAACCGCGCTGGTGAACAGCACGTCTCCAGCGGCGGCTCGGCCACTGACACCACTATCAACCGCGGTGGTTTTCAGCGTGTCTCCAGCGGCGGCTCGGTCACTGACACAACCATCAGTGGTGGTGGTTATCAGTACGTCTTCAGTGGTGGAGCTGCCACTTTAACCACAATTAATAGCGGTGGTGTTCAGAATGTATCAAGTGGCGGCTCGGCCACTGACACCACTATCAGCAGCGATAGTTATCAGAACGTCTATGGCTCGGTCACCTCTACCACTATCAACAGTGGTGGGCTACAGCGCGTCTCCAGTGGTGGCTCGGCCACTTTAACCACAATTAATAGCGGTGGTGTTCAGAATGTATCAAGTGGTGGCTCGGCCACCTCTACCACTATCAACGGTTTGGGGTATCAGTATGTCTACGCTGGCGGCTCAGTCACTGATACCACTATCAGTGGTGCTGGGCAACAGTTCGTCTCCAGCGGCGGCTCGGCCACCTCTACCACTATCAACGGTTGGGGGCAACAGTACGTCTCCAGCGGCGGCTCGGCCACCTCTACCACTATCAACGGTTGGGGGAATCAGCACGTCTTCAATGGCGGAGCTGCCACTTTAACCACAATTAATAGCGGTGGTGTTCAGCGTGTCTCCAGCGGCGGCTCGGCCACCTCTACCACTATCAACGGTTTGGGGTATCAGTATGTCTACGCTGGCGGCTCAGTCACTGATACCACTATCAATGGTGCTGGGCAACAGTTCGTCTCCAGCGGCGGCTCGGCCACCTCTACCACTATCAACGGTTGGGGGTATCAGGACGTCTTCAATGGAGGTTCGGCCACTGACACCACTATCAACAGTGCTGGTGAACAGCACGTCTATGATGGCGGCTCGGCCACCTCCACCACAATCAATAGTGGTTCTCAGTACGTCTCAAGTGGCGGCTCGGCCACCTCCACCACAATCAATAGTGGTTCTCAGTACGTCTCAAGTGGCGGCTCGGCCACTGGCACAACCATCAGTGGTGGTGGTCAGGTCGTCCAAATTGGCGGTAAAACTACTGACACCACCATCCACGGCGGGCAGTCCTGGCTGATGACTGGAGCAGTGGCCGACGGCGAAACCCGCGTGAACGCCGGTGGCGTACTGCTGATGGACGCCGGCGCTCTCGCAACGGACGTCAACATCTCGGGGGGCACCCTCTCAGTCAGCGACCTTACTGATGCCACAGCCAGCCTGGACACGGCTCAGGTCGGTAACCTCACCATGGACGGCGGCAACGTCAACTTCCTGCGCAACAGCGACGGCAAATTTGCAAAGCTGACGATTATGGAGCTGAACGGCACCGGGAACTTCCTCCTGAACACCTCACTGGCTGATAAAGACGGCAACTTCGTCACGATTGAGCAGGGCTCAGGCCAGTTTGGTCTTGCCGTGGCTGACTCCGGTAAAGAGATATCGAGCCACGATGACCTGACGCTGAATCTGATTCATGAGAAGGGTGGTGACATTGACTTTGAACTGGTCACGGCGTCCGGCCGAAGCACCCGATTCGTGGATGGCGGTACCTACATGTACACCCTGTACAGCCAGCAGGATAAGGACGGCCATACCGGCGGTAACGTCTGGTATCTCGGTGCCATGGATGACGGCAGCGGCGAAAACCCTGGCGGAGGTGAAAACCCTGGCGGAGGTGAGAACCCTGGCGGCGGTGAAAACCCTGGCGGCGGTGAAAACCCTGGCGGCGGTGAAAACCCTGGCGGTGGCGAGAACCCTGGCGGCGGTGAGAACCCTGGCGGTGGTGAGAACCCGGGCGGCGGCGAAAACCCTGGCGGCGGTGAGAACCCTGGCGGCGGTGAGAACCCGGGCGGCGGTGAAAATCCTGGCGGTGGTGAAAATCCTGGCGGCGGTGAGAACCCTGGCGGCGGTGAGAACCCGGGCGGCGGCGAGAACCCTGGCGGTGGCGAGAACCCTGGCGGTGGTGAGAACCCTGGCGGTGGTGAGAACCCTGGCGGTGGTGAAAACCCTGGCGGAGGTGAAAATCCTGGCGGAGGTGAAAATCCTGGCGGTGGCGACAACGGCAACGCGGGCGGTAACGGCAGCGGCGGCAAGAAGCCGATGACCACCCCAGCAACCGACGCTGTTCTGGCCATGTCCAATGCCGGTCTGAACGTGATTCACGGCGAGCTGGATGGCCTGCGCACGTATCGCGCGAGCCTGGACAAAACCGGACCGGAAAGCAACGTCTGGGGTCATTACCTGGGCAGCAAAATTGATACCGATACCAGCAACGGCGCAGCCTACACCCTGAACCAGAACGGACTGGAAATCGGTGCCGACATCCGGACTGACTTTGAGCGCGGCAGCCTTGTCACGGGTGCGTTCATGTCTTACAGCGACAACACGGTGAAGCATGCCCGCGGCGGTAAAAGCAAAATCGACAGCTACGGCCTCGGCCTGTATGCGACCTGGTTTGATGCCAGCGGCTTCTACGCTGACGGGGTGGTGAAGGGTAACCGCCTGAACAACAAGCTCAGGGCGGTCATGACCAACGGGGGCATAACCGGTGGCGACTGGAAGCAGTATGCGCTCAGTACCGCCGTGGAAGGGGGATACCAGTTCAGCATCAGTGACGACCTGAGCCTCACTCCTTATGCCCGGATGTCGTTCGTGCAGATGACCGGTGAGGACGTGAAGCTCAGCAACGGCATGAAGGGCAGCACCGGCACCCCGCGCTCCGTCACGGGTGAAGCGGGCGCGAAGCTTGCCGGCAAGTTCAGCCTGGGAGCAACGGAGTTCAAACCTTACCTGTCCGCGGCGGTGGTACAGGAGTTTGCTGACTCGAATGAGGTCACCATCAACGGGCGTAACCGCTTTGACAACAACGTCAAAGGCACATCAGGCAAGTACGGTCTGGGCGCTTCGGTTAACGTTGGCAAAGACGTAACCTTGTACGGAGAGGCTAACTACCGTCAGGGCAGCCATGTCGAGGCGCCGGTGCAGGGCGTTCTGGGTATCCGGTTTGGGTTTTAATCGCTAATTGTCCTGGTAAGAGCCGAGTCTCTTACCAGGACCCGACTGATACCAAACATATTGTACATACGCTAAGTAGATGAATTATTAGGTATTTTAGTGCTCGCAACTTAATGCATTAAACAGATCAAATTCATCTATCATAATGTTAGATTCACGTCAGATTCAGGCGGTCTCTTGCTTTACGCAATCTGGCTTCCCCGCGGCGATCGTACTGCTGGGTGGTGGTGACGCTGGCGTGACCCATTGCATCCTTCACGGTAATCAGGTCTTCACCGTTATCCAGCATGGCGGTGGCAAAGGTGCGACGCAGGTCGTGCGGGGCGCATTTCGCTATTCCTGCCTGACGCTGACGCACCTGCAGGACATAGTACACCGCCTGATCGGTCAGCCGGTCGTACGTAAGAGTGTCAAAGCGGCGAATCCGGGTGAACAGCGGTCCGTCTTTTTCTCCCCGCACGTCATCGATCCACGTCCTGAGCCGATGCCAGGTACCAGCCGGCATGAAGGCCAGCCGTTCCTTGTTTCCTTTGCCCAGCACCCTGAGTGCCTGTTCATCTGTGACAACGTCACGCAAATCCAGCCCTACGGCCTCCGACCTGCGCAGGCCGCAGCCGAGAATGACGGCCAGCATTGCCGCATCGCGTACCCCAATACTGGAGTCATCGGCCTCGCACGCACCAAACAGCGCCCGTATCTCCTCCGGCGGCAGGGCCCGGCCGCGCGGCAGGCGGCTGCCCCTCAGGTTACGTACCGCCCGGATGTGCTGGAAACTCTCGACGTCCATCAGCCTGAGCATCCAGGCTTCCTTCGCCACGCCCTTCAGCGCCGAAATATAGGTATTGACGGTGGCCGTAGCCCGGCCGGTGTCGCGCAGCAGCTCGGTCACGGCCATCACATGATGGCGCCGCAGGCTGCCCCAGCTGCAGGACTCCAGGGACGTGGCGCCGAGCATGCCGGCTACAATGTTCAGGAACGAGGCCATGGTCTGCCGGCTGCGGGGAGAATTGAGGGAAAGCAGGTAGGCCCGGGCAGGACCGACCGGACTTTCAGCACCGACCAGCGCTGGCAGGAAATCCATATCTGAGGTAATAACCACCGGCGACGGGTTCAGCTCTGGTTCATCGTCAGGCATCAGTGTCATCCAGTGCTCCGTCCAGGCCGGAAAGCCTCCGGCGCGCTGCGTGAAAAATTGGGGAAAAGTATACGCCAAAGCGTACCGCAGAGAGTCTACTTTTTCAAAGATACATTTTAATTAGTAGAACAATAATTGATATAACTTCTTGATCTCTTGTTAGTATCCAGCTCAAATGGAAAAGGACATATCGCTACTATCAGATGTTTCATTCTGAGGGCGGTAGCGTGGTACAAGCATTTATGTTTCAGACATACTTTCATGATCATGTCCCTATGACATTCATAAAAAGAGAAAAGAATGAAAAAAATAAAAGCCAAAAGAAAAAAATCAGTAACTATAGATAAATTCGTCTTTAGGTCTATGTTGAAGTCCAGCACAACTGAAACACTAGCTGGTCTAAATATGTTAAAAAATGACACATTAACTACTGACTTGTTTGATAAATACAGAGAACTGGTTAACAAAGAAATCCTTGAGAAAACCATATCAATCAATTACAAAAAGAATATAAATGATTTATACTCTGGGGATGGTATTCTAAGACTTTCATCTGCTGCCAATGAAATAATATGGTGTATTTCTACATGTCTAGTTTATAAGTCAGAATTAAAAGATTACTTGAAGTTAAGTGAAGATATCGAATCCTATGTCGTTTCAAATAACCCAATAAAATTTAGTGAATCTCTACAGGAAATAGAAATGAAATTTGGGTGGTCAGTTTGGCTACTTGAAAATAGGATTGCTGCGACACAACACTGGCACGGCCCAGAGGCGAAGAAAGAAATAGTAAAGGAAATGAGAGAACATGTTAAAGAAAACATATTATTAGATTTAATCATTAACTTTATTGGTAAAAGAGTAGAAGATTCATCTATACCTGGTTATTTACAAACTGAATTAGCCAAATCATTTAAAAACTCTGATTCCAAGCTTATTCATGAATATGCAAGAGCAAAAATATTTGATAGGCACAGTCTAAACTTTGAACAAATAAGTATATTGTTGTGTTTGGACTATAATGCAAACTTAATTGATTATTATGAATCTCTTATTAACGTATTACGCTGGTCAGTAAGTAACGAACAGGTATTCAGACAGCTAGAAAAAAGTATAAGGAAACCAATTAAGGTATTATACAACGCCCTACAAGATCCGAGGCTTATACCTATTCTAATTTGTCTTGGTGAATATTTCGATACACCTATAAATTATGAAAGGGAAAGCATTCTAGAAAAATATACGGCTGGTAGATATTTAGAAACCATTAATTTAGTAGAAAACTATTTCAAAGATTCAAAAAATATCACTGATATTTCTATTCTATTTATAGGAATTAAATCAGAATCTAAGGTTAACTTAGAGATCGAATATCCATTTTTACTATCTGAAATATCGGACGACATCAAAGAAGTTTTGAAATTTAATGAAAACTCGTATGCTTCTGCACTGACTTTAAATGTTTATAATGATCGCTTCATGAATCACTCATGGTCTACACATATTAGATTTGCCGTTATGAATGAACTATCTGTGCAAAACTATAGCATGACTATAGATTATCTGCGAGATTTGTTTTTGATTGACAATAGAATTAGTCCTTTTACTTTGTTGTTATCGACAAATCCTAGTTATACAAATGAATGTATTAATGCCCTATTTAAAAATCATTATGAAAATACAAAAGAAGTGTTACGTCTAGCCACCCTCGGTAAAGTAAAATCAAACTATCAAATTGAACAGATAAGTCGTGATAGATACTTGAAATATCTTGGAAGATACTATCAACATAATAATTTCCATGACAAGGCTTTAGTTACACTGGAGGAGGCACTAAAATATTCAGAATCATCAGAATCGTTAAAAATTCATGCAGCAATCATCATTTCCCTGGCGCGTTCAGGTAATATTGAATTAGCGATCACCAAATTAATAGATACATATCTAGTATGGCATGCGGTCCCTACGAAATTACCATTTGATGAATTAATTGATTTGTTAGATGATCCAGATCAATGGCCAGCATCTATTTCACTACCTTTAATTTTAGCACTTTACACAAATTTCTTCGGAAATTCTAAACTAGCACATCTTCGATATTCATTTGAGAAATATAATATAGAGAATTCTGTCAATACTCCGTTTGATTTGATAAGTGGTAGTGGTAATGTTAATAAAGAATATATTAAACTATATTTACAATTAGTATGGCGGCCTGAAGTTATGGGGCAGACCTTAATATATAATGGCACCAAAGAAATTGAGGAAGCTAGAATTCAAGTTTGCAAGGCATTGATAGAAATAGACCCTAATAATTCAAGCGATTACCAAATGGAGATTAGAGAGAGAGTTAAACAATTAGAACTAGCTAAAGCAACTAAGCTAGTTGACCAGAGTAGAGTATATGTGGATGTTGGAGCCATAAAAAAATCGCTAAAATCACGTTTAGGTGATGTATATTCAAAATATATAACAACAATGCAATATGACGAAAGTGATAATATAGGGATTGTTAACGTTCTTACTGATGTTTTTGGTAATTTTGAAAGTACAGGAACATCGCTTACAAAATTAATGTCCACTGTACATATATTAGGGGAGGAGGATACACAGTTTGCAGCATTATTTTCAGAAATTACGACTGAATTTTTATTAGGAGATCATGGTTTAAATACATATCTTAGCACAAGGGTCAGGCACGGAAAATTTAGTAATGCTATACGTAAACCGTTAGTTGATGAAATTCTGATAACTGAAAAATCAGAAGGCACTGGTAAATATAATAAAAATGTCTACTGGTACGAAAATTTATTAGAGCTAGATGAGGGTGAAAAAAACAATGTATTACAATTACTCGAAGTTTTTGGTAAAAAGATTGATGATATAATTTCATATGTTAGGGATGAACTGATACAGGTACAGGTAGTTGATGATATAAGTGTTAGAGGGGGAGGTGTTGCATTATTTTCATATAGAACGACGAATGTTGAGAGGATTTATGTCAAGTCTAAGCTACAAGAGCTCGATAACATAGACGAATTCATAGACATATGTATCGATATACTTTGGGAAAAAACAGATGATAACTTAGTTAAAGTTAAAAATAGCATGCAGACAATAGTAAAATCCAGTATCCTTACGGCTTTTGAGAAATTAAATGAATCACTGGGTACATTAGGTTATTCCGAGCGTTTGGGTGAATTGCCAAACCATATAGCCAGAGCAAAAACCAACATACAACATCAAATTAGTATTGTCTCAACATGGTTTACAAGAAATGAAGTTTACGATAGACCAGATTATTCAATAGACTTTCCTGTTTTGATTGCTCAAACCATGGTTACAAATTTGATATCAGGTGCTGAAAATTGGGGGGGCGTAAATATAAATCTTATAAGCAACGCTAGCCAGATGCCTGGTCGTACTCTAGATGGCATGGTTGATTTATATTGTGCATGTTTCGAAAATGCTATAGAGCATTCAGGGTTAGCAATCTCAGATATCAAAATTGACGTTGAACTTAACTATCAAAATGGTATTTTTGAATTGGCTATCAGAAATAATATTGATAACTACACTCTTGAACTTGAAGAAAGAATAACTCAAATTAGGACAGAGATCAGCAAGAAAGACACAAGAGTAAAAGCTCAAAAGGAAAAAGGTAGTGGTTTTCATAAAATTTGGTCAACAATAAATTCTCCACATTATAAGGATCCTAAACTTACATTTACGTACAAAGGAAGATCGCAGTTTGAAGTTACTGTACAATACAAAATTGAGGTATTGGATGAACAATATACTTATAATTGAAGATGATGAGGATAAACTTGAAACCTTGATAAACTTCATACATTCAGAGTTTCCTTTGTTCCAGGTTGATACAGCTAGATCTTTTAGTAGTGGGCTTCGGAAGCTAATGTTAGGTTCGAAGATTTACACTGGAATACTATTGGATATGAGCATGCCGAACTATGATTCATCTTCAACTGAGCCCGGTGGAGGGAAGCCTGAACACTTCGCGGGATCTGATTTACTGGCACAAATGAAACTACGAAAAATACATATACCTACAATAGTCGTTACTATGTTTGACATGCATGGAGAAGAACCGAATAGACTTTCTATAGATCAACTTAAAGACCAATTAACTAAGATGTACAGTCCAATTTTTAGAGGTCTTACATACTATAGTTTATCGGAAAGTGGATGGCGAAACTCTTTAAAAAATCAAATTGAAAAAGAACTTTTTAAAAATGATTAATATACTCGTTGTTGATGATGAATATAATAAAACTAAATTGATATCTGATTTGCTTCGCACAATAGATGAAAATGTCTACATCGAGCATGTAACAACATCACAAGCTGCTAGACGAAAAACTCGAGAGATGAGTTTTGATTTCATGTTAATTGACATAAACTTGCCTACATTAGTTGGTTCAGCACCTAACTCATTAGGAGGGATTGAATTATTTGATATGTTAATAATTGATCCGCACTCTAAGATTCCTATGGATATAGCTTTCATTACAGAAAAAGAAGATTCTATAGAAGAGTACCAAAATGAAGCATCCAAGCGTGGAATTACCTTATGCCGATTTGATTCTTTAAATGATTCATGGAAAGTTGTTTTAGCCGGTAAATTAAAACTAATGTTAGTACGGTCTAAAAGAAATCTATTAAATTCGCCTACGGTAGATGTAGCTATCGTAACTGCTTTGAGAGATCCTGAAATGGAAGCCGTTTTACAGCTTCCATATGAATGGAGGCAAACCCGTTTCCATGATGACCCAACTGGTTATCATTTTGGTGAGAAAAAGATAGAAAACTCAGTTCGAAAAGTTGTCGTTGCCTCAACTAATCGTAAAGGAATGCCTTCTGCATCAGCTCTAGCAATGAAGATGGTTGAAAGATTTAAACCAAAAATTATTGTAATGCTTGGCATTTGTGCTGGAGTTAAAGGAAAGGTTTGTTTAGGGGACATCATTATTGCTGATCCTACGTGGGATTGGGGAAGTGGTAAAATGACACAAGATGATAGTGGTTCTAGTGTTTTTATTGCCGCACCTCATCAGGTACCGCTAGAATCACATTTATCTCAAATTGCGCAAGAAATTGGGAATGATAGAAATATATTAGCATCCATCGTTAGCGGATGGAAAAATGATGTTCCAGAAGGTAAATTAAGAGTACACATAGGGCCACTAGCCTCTGGTGCAATGGTACTAGCTTCCGACTCTTCGCTCGCTTCAATTACTACTCAAAACCGAGATTTGATAGGTGTTGACATGGAAGCTTATGCAGTCATGGCAGCCTCAGATTACGCCAGGAAAACAGCCCCCATATGTTTAGTTATAAAATCAGTATCAGATTATGCGGACTCAAGTAAAACCGATTCTTGGCAGGAATATGCGTCTTATACATCTGCTCAATTTTTTGACCGATTATTAAGCAATGAATTTTTACCATTCTAAATTATAGGTTGATATTTTTTATGTATGATAATGAATTGATGTTAGAGCACGCGTGGAAATATTTTGAGCTTCATGCACAACAACGTATTACTGTTTTTAATTTTTACCTCGCTATTTCAGGGTTGGTATCTACTGGGATAGGGGTGTGCTTACAGCAAGGTGGCGCATTTAATTATATTTCCTCTTTTTTATGTTTGTTTTTGATGTTCGTGTCTTTTATTTTTTGGAAGCTTGACCAGCGAGTGTCATTGCTTATTAAAGAGGCTGAAAAAACATTGTCTATCATAGAAAGGAATATTTCTGAACCTGCTCTGCACTTATTTGACAAAGACAATAACAACACAGCATTAAAAAATGGCATCCTGTCAGTGTGGACATACGGACGGTGTTTTAGATGTACTTTTGTAATAGTTGGTTACTCATCTTTCATACTTGTTTTTGCACCTTGGTTTATATCTATATTATCACGATAATTATAAAGAATTGAACCGCCGCTGGTTAAAAAGACATCTTAGAGTTATTTATGATGACTTAACAGAGAGGTGCCCATTGGCGGTAAACTATATCCCGAAGAATTCAAAATAGAAGCGGTTAACCAGGTTGTTGATCGCGTTAATTCCATCGTAAGCGTCGCCATCCGTCTTGATATCACTATGCACAGCCTCTATGCCCGGGAAAAAATATTACCCTAATTCATCAACTACTAAATTCAGTCCGATACTCAGTCTGAGTTCCGAGGACTTCAGAAAGAACTGAATCGGATTACTGACGAGAGGCACATACAAAAAAAAGCCGCGGCGTACTAAGCAAAACTGTCCTACTGAGTTACGCCTACGGCCATTGCTGAATTATTAGTCTGCTCTGCTGGGTTATGGATGTTCATCCGAGTTGATTTTATCTCTAGTTTCAGGAGCCACATTTACAACGTAACCAGGCAGACCTAAGGTTGATGGCCAAATCAAACAGTTCTCGCTTGATTCAGGCTGTGTCTATTTCAACGCACGATCCATCTTGTTCTGCGTGATACCGGACTACAGTGCGGAATGAACCGGGTCATGCGGCTGATTAGGTGTGTTGAAATAAAGGCTCGGGTAGGGGACCGGAGCCCATTAGCACGCAAAGGTGAGGGCTGCATCGTGGTACCTAACAGGCTCCACCGGCAGTTCATTCCGGACGCACCGAATGAACTTTGGGTGATGGACATATCCTATATCCGGCCCCATGAAGGTTCGATGGGTCTGGCCGTCCTGGCTGATCTGTTCTCATGAAAATTTTTTGGCTGGTCAATGCAAATTCGTATGACAAAAGATATAGTCCTGACCGCGTTACTGATGGCGCTATACGGCGTAATCCTCAAAAAGAGGTACTGGTTCATCCCGACTAGGGCAGTCAATACATAAGCCATGAGTGGCAGCCCTTCCTGATATCACACGGTCTGGAAGGCAGCATGAGTCGTCGCGGTAACTGCCACGACAATACGGTTGCGAAAAGTTATTTCCAGCTACTGAAACGCGAACGGATTAAGAAAAAGATCAACGGAACGCTGGAAGCAGGCCGCAGCGATGTTTTTGATTACATCGAAATGTTTTATAACTGTAGGCATTGGCATGGTTCATTTAATCATCTGACCCCGGCCGGTGCGTTTTTTTTGAGGTCGCTGAAATGTATGATGCAGGTGATAAAGCGGCACTAAAAGCTGAGTGTAAAGAGCAAAAAAAGGCTAAAAAATTGGCTTTACGAGACGATCAAAAGACGCGGGTAGAAGAGGCTGCAAAGGCTCGTAGAGGAAAGCGCCGTGAGCTTATAGATAAAGCCAAATTTGTATGCGAGCAACTGGGGATAAATTCCTACTCAAAATCTGGTTTCGAAATCTATCAAATTGCATTCAAAATGGCCGACAATAAGAGTATTGGGATAATGATCGCCATACTTCAATCACACCCGCGATTAGCTCAAGCTCGTGAAGAAAATCGACCGCCACCGGAACTCGTTCACCGTAAAGAGGATTTCATTGTCAACGAAAGTGCGGCCCTTGTGCGCTCAAAAAACAAGGCGGGCTGGGATGCTTTACGTCAAGGCATCACAGATTCGTCTTCAAAAGGTCTGACTTTTGGCATAAATTTTCAATGCCCAAAAGATAAACCTCTGGGAAGGCAACTCGCCTCAGTTCCAGTACTTGAGGTTGTGGATCCAGATGTCGTTCTTGCAAGGACTGCAACACGAAAAAAAATTTATATACCTGCGAACCGTGATGCATCTATGAGGACCGCAGCTATGCCGTCCGGGCTGTTGGTAGCAAGTAAAATAAAAGTTAAGCCAACAACTCCTGTTGAAGGATTAGCCGATGTTATCCGCGAACTAATCCCGGCAGGACTGATACCTGATTTCCGCAGATTCGTATTTGAACAGCGTCATTCAGGATTGACCGCGAACCAGCTGGCCGACCGTTTCCTGACGGAAAATGAATTGATACCGTCAGTTACTGAACAGTCCTCACTTAGCGTGACAGACGTCAAACCAGCAACGGTGACGGATGTTAATCTTGACCCGAGAAATTCTACAATGGTTAACCCCATTGCTCAGCACGTCGATATGACCGATTACACCTCATTTGCGACTAATGAGGGTGTGTTTGTCCAGTCTCAGCGAAATACAGCGGCACAAAAGGCCTTCCGCGATGCAGTAATGGCAAACTGTTTCGGACGCTGCTTGGTATCCGGCAAGAGCTACCAGCGGGCGCTTCAAGCGTGCCATATTCAGCCTCACGCTCAGTACGGGAAAATGCAGGTCTGCAACGGCCTGCTGCTGGAAACGTCTCTGCATGATGTGTTTGACGCGGGCGATATGGCTATCCATCCGGCCACCCTGCGCGTTTATTTCAGCCGTGCGGCGCTGGATGGTGGTTTTAATGAGTATCATGGCAAGGTCATCGGAAAGACTCAGGTTGTCCTCGGTACTGAGGAACTAGTGGCTAGGTGGGAAAGTTTCGCTGCGATCCACGACATTATCAAAGAGCCGACCTAAACTATTCGCTTTTCAACAACTGACTTAATAATGTTGATCCGGCTGAGTTATTTATCTTACATGGTCACAAGCATTCTGATGTCTCCATTGTCTGAGGATTTGATCCTTTATGCTAGAAAAAGTGACATCACTAAATGGGTTTAAAGTGACATTAGAATATTGCAGTTACAATTTTGGTGCGCATAACAAAGATTATGTTAAATGTGGTAAAATTAAAGATATTAATCATAAGGTTACATAGAAGTGTTGCCCTACTTCGATTTCTAAACCTACTGTGGTAGTTTGAGAAACAATGTGCGTTCCTGGGTTTGCGATGCCTTAAAACCAAAGTGAAGGTAAAAGCTTTTGGCTTCTTCAGTCAGTGCATGAACCATAATTGCACGGACTCCAATATTCTCAGCTACACGATAACAGCGCAAAACTGCATCATGCAATAAATCAGCCCCCAGCCCGTTTCCACGAAATGAAACTTCGACAGCCAGGCGAGCAAGTATGATGACGGGGATGGGATCTGGCATATTGCGCCTAAGGCTTCCCGTTGCCTCCACGTGGTTGACGCTGCCGGTGGACAGAGAGTAAAAACCGACAACCTGTTTCGTGTCTGCTTTACAAACAACGAACGTTCGGGCTGCACCGAGAGCCTGGTTTTTTAATCCTCTCTGTTTAAGCCAGCCATCAAGTACAGCCTCACCACTGATAAACTCTGCTAGTTGATGCGAACTGGATAACGGTTCTGGTGCTGTTACACGTCCCACTGAGGTTTCCTTGCCAGGAGTTTATCAATGACAGCGTCATCCGAAACTGGCGCATCGAGCATATCGATGAACTCTGCATACTGCTCATCATTGAAATTAAATACTCGACGATCGAGGATCACATTCTCAGCAGCCTGGCATGCCATTTCCAGGATGAAGTCTGTGCGTGATTTATGGAGAATCTCTGCTGCAGCATCAATGAGTGCTCTTTGAGATTCCTTAGCTCTTAGGTTGAGCTGAACATCTGATTTCATGGGGGGCGCTCCTTGTATAGCAATTGCTTTACAAGCATAACACATGTAAAGCGTATAGCAAAAGCTACACAAAGCTAATGGGAGGTGCCTGTAATCTATCTTATGTTAAATATAATTAATTTATACCTCAATAATTTAAATCTAAGACGTTGCTATCTTTCAAGATGAGGTCATCTGACCGTTATCCCGAATTGGTAAGGCATCGCCGAACACTCCATCCCCCCGAAGGACATGCTGTGCCTGAACGATACCGTGAACAGGTATCCCGGTTGCGACAATTGTACTTGCCAATAGTCGCACCGGGGAAGTGGACAAATTTAGCGAATTTGTCAGACCGTTTACTTAACTCGTAAAGGGCGATGGATACCGCCCCTTAAATTCAGATCCTGCGTCGAATCTTCTCCACCAGGGCGGCAGTCGAAATACCGTATCGTTCGTGCAAAGTGGGCAGCGCGCCCGCATCAAGGAAAGCGTCCGGCAGTGCGACGGTATCAAAGTCCACGTTCACGCGGTTGCGCATTAATAGCGACGCAACAGCCTCACACAGTCCACCAACGCTGCTGTGGTTTTCCGCCACAATCACCAGCCGTCCCGGCTTCGCCGTCTGGGCAAGTATTGTCTCTTCATCCAGCGGCTTAATCGTGGGCGAGTGCAGCACCGCCACGCTGACGTTATCCTTACGCAGCTGCTTCGCCGCCTCCAGGGCTCGCATGGTCATCAGGCCTGAGGCGATGATCAGGACGTCGCGCCCCTCTTCCAGTAGTGCGGCTTTACGCACACCGTTGCCGTGTGGTGGGTGCCACCAGTGCTGCACATCCCCCTCGATAAACTGCCGTGATGCACAGAGTATTATCTGTTCACGCATCCGGTCCGGAGCAGCGTGGCTCAGAGCCAGCGTATCCTGCAGCTGATCGCGAAAACCAAATGCACCGCCAGACTGATAGTAGCCACTCCGGGCCACGAGCCGGCAGGCTTCCGCCCCGTCTTATCACCGCAGAAAAGGCATAAAAAAACCGCAGGGAAGGCGGTCTGTATGCAGCTAGCAGGGGAGATCAGGAGGTGGTGCTGGCGAGCCTGGCCGCAAATCCAATGAAAAAGAGACCGACCAGGCATTTACGATTGCAGACAGTCTGCGGTTACCACAACTGCCGGCGCGGTTTCAGGCGGGATAGATGGATTCTTTTCTGGCATTAATGCCCTGAAGATGAACACGGCCGTTGTCAGGCAAATGGATACCCATCAGGCGCAGGATAAAGTCACGCCAGCCTCGGTTAACCTGACGATTATAGTCATACAGGTCAGTATTCTCTGCCGTATCGCGGTCTATCCGATTCAGCAAAATCTGGATAACGGCGAGTTTAAACTCCTCCGGAAATTGCTTCAGCCGGTTCACTGAAAAGCCAGCCGTTGCCCGTGGAGTCCTGCAGTTATCCTTCAGGACAACTGCAGGTGGCGAGACGTTGTCCCTGCGTCTGAGGCACTGCCAGAAGGCACGGCTAAAAAGCTTAAGGAAATGGCCGATCGCCAGGCCTGGTCCGTTTATATTATTCAGGCAATATCTGCGATCCAGTTTTTCAGTAGTGCAGCAACATCATCGCTGTTCTGTTCAAAGAACATCATATGGCTGTTACCCGGAATACCATGATCAGGCAGGAAGACGCTGTCAGCTTTGCCGTTTACGGCATGGATTTCATCGACCAGCGTCTGGTTCAGCTCGCCTGAATGCCCGGTGTTGGAATAGTGTCCGCCTGCGCTGTTGACGTTGAGAAGCGGAATATTGTGTCTGGCCATCGTGGCAGCTACCGTTTTATATTCACTGATAGGCCCGTTATCGAACCATTTTCCGGGCTGTGGGAAACGATTTTCGCCGCTGTAGCCGTCCAGCAGGATCAGGGCTCTGAACAGGTCCGGGCGCCTCAGCAGCAGACGTTGCCCCAGACCACCGGCCATTGACCACGCCACAAAAACTGCCGGGCCGGACAGATTATTGACCTTTTCAAGCACGCTGATGAAGGTGTCGTCCAGAATGGCATCAGGAACCGGTTTATTCGGGATAAGCGTCCCGAGCAGGCGACGTCTGGAAGCCTCATCACCGGGCATCTGATTGCCCTGAAGGATACCATCACCCGGTACCCCCCATTCAGGTCCCATATTCCATGCAGCCCAGGCACTGCTGTCCTGGCCTGGCCAGAACCCTTTATCAACAGACATCGCGCCATCAATCACCATCTGTGCATGGTCGATATCATCCGGATTAAAGCCGGCACGTCCTGACCCGGGCGGATCGATAACATACACCGGGTGGCCGTTACGCAGGAAGAATTGCGCCCAGCCTTCTTTCCCGTCAACGTTACTTAACCAGGCTGAAGCCGCGAAATAATTATGGGTCAGAATGATAGCCGAGCGATCTGCCGACAGGTCTGAAGGAATATAGTATTCCACGTATGCCTGATGGCGCAGGGTAACCTCTTCTGTGCCGTCGGTATTCTGCCGCCTGACCACTTCGCCACCGGCAATAAAGGAACCAAATGTTGAGAGTTTTATATCTTGCATAGCGTGCTCTTTTCGTAGGTTTAAACAGGTGAAACGGACATATCGTCAGTTTATACAGCTTCGTTTTTATTAAAGTTTGGCGTCCAGGATAACGGAGAGAATGGTCGTTCCGGGCTCTTTAGAAAAATCAGGTGCCAGCTGAGCTGCCACACTGGCGAGGGACGTGATTTGTGCGCCTGCCTGTGCAGTCCGGGCCAGTGCTGCATCTTCGGTGCGAGCTGAGCGATTACCGATACAATCCACAGGGATCAATACCCGATACCCGTTATCCAGAGCGCCCAGCGCGGTAAGCATGACGGCAACCTCTGAGGTATAGCCCGAAACGATGAGGGTGTGTTTTCCAGATTTTTTAATTGCATTAACGATTTGCTTAACCCTGAATGGATCCGCATTTTCCCGGTAAATAGTGTTTTCTGCCGTCGCGTAAGGCTGGAGTTCCGGAAGGAGTTCACCCGGTTTCCCATTCCGTGGCACGGTCAGAAAAAGGGACGGGGCCTTGATGGCATGAGCAACTTTTGCCAGTCCCCCTGCGTTGGCTGCCAGCGCAGACGGTGACATTGTATTGCTGGATGCGATTAGATCAGGATGCAGGTCGGCAAAGATAAACAGTACATCTGATGGATCCAGCGTATCGTTTCTGACCGTTTTTACACCGGTTGCTGAAATTACCGAGGATGTATAAGACAGATGAGTTTCCGGCGCAGTTATCTGGTTATCTTTTGCCTGTACGCTGGTCAGAAACAGGCTTGCACCCAGTAATATTCCCATATTAAGGGAGGTTAATTTTTTATTCATTTGATGAGTCGCTCTGATTGAGTGTGTGAGAGGTTTATTTATTTGCAGACTTGCCCGGGGCACCATGACCATAAATCGCAATATTAGGGAGCTGAAATCCCTGCACCTATGAGGCCATGAAATTAATATTGCCTGACAATTCTCATATGTAGCGGTCATACCGGTAGACATGACAGTTACCAGATGATGTATCCCGTCCATTGACTCGACAGGCAGAACGGACGGCACAAGAATGCCGTTTCGGCAGCCTGTTGCGTATCTGTCGCCGTTGTATTTCCTGAACGGCGGGAGACAGCACTTGTGCAAAACTGCATCAGGACATCACCCGTCTACACTATACTGCAAATGTTTTATGACATTTAATGCAAAGATGAGAATGAACTGATGAGATAATTTCACTAATATTGATGACTGAACCAGCCGCATGTCGGACGGGCGGCTTACGGTTCCGTTCTTTTCAGCACCATTCCGGACTGATTAATAATTTATTACGACTTCCTGTGGATTGTTATGGCTAAAGATAATTACAACGACCTCGCAGCGTTCATGGCGGTTGCCTCCGAACTCAGTTTTACCCGGGCGGCCGCCAGAATGAACGTATCTCCCTCTGCGTTAAGCCATACCATCCGGAATCTGGAAAGGCGGCTGAGTATGCGACTGTTTACCCGAACAACCCGGGCTGTGGCCCTGACTGAAGCCGGCATTCGTTTACAGTCAGGAATTTCACCCCTGATGGATGCCATTGACGAACAACTCGATGCGCTCAACACTCTCCGGGATAAGCCTGCCGGTACCATACGTTTATCTGCCCCTGAATTCGCCGCCCGGTTTTATCTGTGGCCAAAGATCAGACGGTTCATTTCAGACTATCCGGATGTGACGGTTGAAATGAACGTCAGTAACAGCCTGCTTGATATCGTGTCCGAGAACTTTGATGCAGGGATTCGAATGGGGGAAAACCTGGCTAAGGATATGATATCAGTAAGGATAAGTCCGGATACGCGCTATCTGGTAGTGGGCGCGCCGGCCTATCTGGACACCATTCACCTTCCCGCGCATCCCCGGGAGCTGATTCAGTATAAATGCATTAATTACCGTTTTTCGCTGGCAGGTCAGATTGTCCCCTGGGAGTTTGCCCGTGACGGAAAAATCGTAAAAGTCCGAGTTGAGGGCCCCCTGATATTTAATGACGTTGAGCATGCACTGCAGGCGGCTGTGGAGGGAATTGGACTGGCTTATGTGCATGAAGAGTATGCCGATGAGTATCTCCGCAATGGCATGCTACAGGAACTTCTGGCTGACTGGTCGCCGCTCTGGGAAGGTCTGCACCTGTATTACCCCAACCGGCATCTTACTTCATCAGCTTTTACCGCGTTTGTAGAGGCGCTTAGATTTCGTGAATGATTGCCGCATAGCGACATCCCGGTCGCCATTGCTCTGTTATTCAGTAAAAGGTGCTTATTACTGAAAAATATATTCAGTCCGCAATTAATGTTGCAGTGCTTTTTTGTGACACATGACGATCAAAACCAGGCTCCTTTTTTAAAGCGTACATGATTATGGTCAGAAAACAGTTCCTGAAATAAGCGTGTTCTCTGGCGCAGGTCGTTTTCTGGCTGTCCGTGCAGACCCTGGCTGCAGGCTCGCTGATCATGAAGATGGATACCGGGTCTGTACCCGGTATGGTTCAGTATTTACAGCCGGTCATTCTTCTGAGGAGTAAAACCGGGCAGATGAAAGGTTTTTCTGTAACGGGCGCTACTCCGATTCAGCGAAACAAAGTCCCTTTTCTCCGGTCAGCTCTTCCGCTTTGTCCCACAGAGCCTTCGCCTGTTCAGGATCCGCAGCATAAGAACGAACGCCTTCGCGCAGCCCCTCTCCATCCATCACTTTCGCAACGTGACAGTCTTCGCAATACCGCCCCCCGGCCTCCTCCACAGGTGCCGCCACTGCAGCCCATACCGTTGTTGCCGCTCCCTGTGAAATATCCTTATAGCGAAACGGGGGGCGTCCGGCTTTTTGGTTGGCTTCATTTATAGAAGCGACAAGGGCTTCTTCATCTTCTGGACTGTAATGCCGCTGAAGTTCTGTCCGGATGGAGCCTGGATGAACGGCAATGGCACGAATGCCATATCGTTGTGCTCGTCGGTCCAGCTCCAGGGCAAACAAGGCATCAGCCGTTTTAGAACGACCATAAGCTATCCACGGATCGTAGCGGCTGTGGGTAAAATTAAAGTCGTTCAAATCAATATTTGCCCGTGAGTGTGCCCCTGAGGATAAAATAACGACCCTTCCGCCTTTCTTAAGCAGTGGAAAAAGGCGGTTAACAAGAACAAAATGGCCGATAAAGTTTGTGCCAATCTGGATTTCAAATCCCTCTTTAGTCAGACCGAATGGTGTGGCCATAACCCCGGCATTGGCAATAATAATATCCAGCGCTGAAACGCTGTCCCGAAGTTTACCGGCACAAGAACGGACACTGTCCAGGTCGGCAAGATCGAGCTGGATCAACGAAAATTTACCGCCGCCCTGTATTGCCGCTTCATGAACAATTTGTGTAGCCAGCTTACCTTTATCAATATCCCTGACCGCTCCGATCACTTCAGCGCCATGCGCAACCAGTGCCCGGGCTGTCTCTACGCCAAGCCCGGCAGATGCCCCGGTGACAAGAATCCGCAAACCAGAAAGATCATGACCTTTCAGAACATCTTCTGTCGTCGACTCCGCATTAAACTCGTTTTTCATTTTCACTCCTGGTATATGTATGACTAAGGGAGGGGGTTGTGTCTGAAACCTCCCCCATTTTCCTCGTTCAGCGGCCTACCAGTTTTAGGTCCTTTTCGTTATACCGGGTTCCTTTCACCGGCATTTTAAGCAAGAGAGCATCCAGTTCCTGAAGGATTTCCGGCGTCAGCACCACTGAAGCTGCCGCTGTATTTTCCTGCATACGGTGTATCTTTGTGGTCCCCGGGATAGGCACAATCCATTCCTTTTGCGCCAGTAGCCACGCCAGTGCCAGCTGGGCACTGGTACACTTAATCCCTGATGCCAGACGACCTATCTCTGTCGCAATTTTCACATTGTTATCACGGGATTCTGTACTGAATCTGGGAAGACGGTTACGTACATCATTTTCATCAAAAACAGTATCTGATGTGATTGCTCCCGTCAGGATCCCCTTGCCAAGGGGACTAAATGGAACAAATCCCACACCAAGTTCATTCAGAAGCGGCAGAATGTATTTTTCAGGATCCCGGGTAAACAATGAGTAATCACTCTGCACAGCCGTAACCGGGAAAACGGCATGGGCGCGGCGGATGGTCTCAGGCCCCGCTTCAGAAAGGCCAAAATGTTTGACCTTCCCTTCTTTCACCAGATCCGCAACCGTACCCGCCACATCTTCAATAGGAACATCGGGATCCACGCGATGCTGGTAAAACAGGTCGATATAATCTGTTTTCATCAGCTTCAGGGATTTTTCAGCCACCTGCCGTATCCGCTGCGGACGGCTGTCGAGCAATCCCGTTCTGGCATTACCGTCCTTCCAGCCAAATTTTGTGGCAAGTACGACGTCATGGCGAAATGGAGCAACCGCTTCTCCCAGTAGCGTTTCATTTTCAGCGCCATAAGCTTCTGCAGTATCAAAAAAAGTAACGCCGTTCTGATAAGCTGACCGGATGAGTTGCACTGCTTCATCCTGCTTCACAGCTGGTCCATATCCGAAAGAGAGTCCCATACAGCCAAAACCTATGGCAGATACCCGGAGTTCCTGACCCAGTTTACGTTGTTTCATTCTTTCTCCTTCTGATCATCCAAAGTTTGTTATAGAACCTGTTTCATCAAAAATTAATACTCATGTTTGAGATGGACTTATGAAAAAAAATCAACAATACATAACTGAAAGGCCAGTTTTATGTAACTGGCCAAAGTTTCAGCGATAGGCGCTGCTGACTAAAAGAATTTCGTCAGGGGATGAAAGTGGATACAGCTTCAGCCGGTGGGCGATTAATTCTCCCGAATTTATATATCACCGAACTTCTCTTTCACCAGACGTTCTGCGGCGTCCCAGAGAGCACTTGCATGTGCTGGATCCTGAGCATAAGAACGAACCCCGTCGCTGACCCCCTCACTGTTATTGATGTAGGCGACATGGCAGTTTTCACAGTATTTACCGGCGATATCAGACACACTGGCTGCGGCGGCAGCCCAGACTGTCGTCGCAGCTCCCTGTTGTACTGTTTTCCACTGAAATGGTGGGAGACCTCTTCTGGCATTCGCCTTATTAATCTCAGCGATGAAAGCTTCATCGACTTCCTTACTGTAATGGCGTTGCAGTTCGGTCTGGATCGCACCTGGATGAACGGATGCTGCGTGAATATTCTGGCTTCCGTACCGGCGTTCCAGTTCGACTGCAAGCAGTGCAACTGCCGTTTTTGAGCGGCCATAGGCTATCCAGGGATCATAGGGAGTGAGCTCAAAATTCAGATCCTCAATATTCACGTCAGCAATGGCATGGGCAAGCGAAGAGAGCAGGATAATTCGTGCTCCCGGATTAAGGGCTGGTATCAGACGTTTAATGAACACAAAGTGACCGATGAAATTTGTACCCATCTGGGTTTCAAACCCGTCCGCCGTTTTCCCTTCCGGTGTCGCCATGACGCCTGCGTTGGCAATGACGATATCAAAATGTTGGTTACTGTTGAGCAGGCTGTCCGTTGCTGCACAGACACTGTTCAACGCGGCGAGATCCATCTCAATTAAGTGAAAGGAACCGGCCGATTCTGCAGCCAGTAATCTGATATCAGAGACAGCAGCTTCCGCCTTTTTCAGGTTACGCGCAGTTCCTGTCACTGAAGCTCCCCGTGCAACCAGAGCCCGGGCCGTTTCCACGCCAAGACCGGCAGAGACACCGGTTATCAGAACATTTTTACCTGTCAGGTCAACATTGTTGAGAACATCGTTTGCGGTGGACGTTGCAGTAAAGTCAGTTGTCATAAATTATCCTCAGTAAGAACAATAGCCACGGGTGCTGATTCACCGGTGAGTGGCCAGATTTCCACGAAAGAAAAACCAGATAAGGAAGGTTATGCCCAGCACTGCCATGCCTGCACCTGCAACGGCGTACCAGTTACCGGCATTCCAGAGCAGACCTGTCAGGGCTGAACCCGTTGCCCCACCGATGAAGTTTAAAGTAATAAATGCGGTATTAATCCGGCTGCGGTTGACTGGATCCAGCGCCAGTATTCTGGACTGATTCACCACGTTCAGCGTCTGGATTGCCATATCAAAGGTAATAACGGCGATAATGACCAGCCAGATGGTGTGTACGGCAATCAGCGTCACAGCAAGGGAAACAATGGCCAGAATGAGTGCATAACCCGTTGCTGCAACCGAGTATCCTTTATCGTGAAGTGAGCCCGCTCTTCGCGCTGCGAGCGCTCCAGCAAGACCGGCAATGCCGACCAGACCAATTTGGTCGGTCGTATAGAAAAAGGGCGAACTGCTCAGAAGAAATGTTAAACCTGTCCAGAATGCGCTAAAGACGGCGAAGACACCAAATCCCAGCATCAGGGTGGTACGGATAGCCTTGTGGCTCCCTGCAATTTTAAAAACAGAGAGGATCAAAGGAACATAGGGTATACGAGCTTTATCTTTTTCTTCGGGGAGTATGAACAATAAAAGCATCGCTAACAAAAATGTGCATCCGGCGGCAAAAAAGTAGATAGACCGCCATCCCAGATATTCACTGGAAAAACCGCTCAGTGTACGTGAGAGCAGGATCCCGGTCAGCATTCCGGATACAATAGTGCCAATAATTTTTCCACGTTTAGCAGCAGGAGATATATCGCTGATAAAAGGAGTCAAAATACCTCCTCCCACTGTAGTCACTCCCAGAATCCCCATAAATATACACAATATAATGAACTGCGAGGAAAGAGCACATCCGAGAAGGGCTAGTGCAGAGGTAAAGAGAACAGCAGGGATCAAGTATTTCCTGTTTATCGTATCACCCAGTGGTACAATCAAGAAAATCCCGAGTGCATAGCCCAGTTGCGTAATCGTAATAAGTAGACTGGCGTTGCCTGCCGGAATATGCATATCAATAGCAATAACATGCAATAATGGCTGGGCCCAGTACAGATTTCCGACAGCAAGGCCGCCAGTGACGGCGAAGAGGAGCACCATCGCTTTCGTGAGGTTTGTTTCAGGGATCATGCTCTTATCAGTCAATTTTTCTTCCTTATGACGGTCAGGTGTTAGTTTTTTCCAGTAGCCCTTATCAAGGCAGATATATATGATTATTAACTAATGTGATTTATTCATTTTTTTATACTTCCTCAGCCGTCGTCGCTATTTCACCTAAAAAGGGGTGATCGCAAAATATACAACTAGGCAATATGCAATATGTTTATCTTTAAGCAGAACACTTGTCTCACCCAGTAAAAATCACCGGTAAATATTAAACATTTCTGTGCGTAGACAAAAAAAGACGAAGTATTTTATATTGTGATTTTCAGATTCGTTATTAACCGTTCAGTTTCTGGGTGAGACATACTTCATTTAATAAGCTCCGGGGTGACAAATTAGCTACTCAACGGTAGTTGATAAGCCGCAGCATTAGCTGCGGCAACAAACCTCAGCGTCAGAATAAATCAGTAAAGCCCCTGCTTATCCCAGAATTCACAGTGATGAGTATCAGCGAAATGCCCTGATACCATTCTGGCTTTCGGAAGGGCGAAGGTCATGAAATTATCTGACTTCGCACTATAGCGGGGCCAGCTCTGTTCACGGCTGGACATTTTTGCCATACCGGAGAAGTAGCCGACCATTTCCTGTGACAGTTTTTCCTGGGCTGGGTTAAGGCTGATATGTATATCGCTTCCTCCGTGAAAACCCGGAAACACGTAAGCCAGTTCAAATGTATGAGCTGCCTGCAGAGGGAATGTTGTTGCGCTGATATAAGAGGGTGCAGTGCGATCGCTAAACTCATACGCATACACGGGGATTTTATCAGCCAGACTCCGGTTTAATGCGCGCGCAGGGCAGGAGAACATGCTGTCCGTTGCAGCGGCTGCAAAAGCCTCACTAGGATTGTCATAGTTTTTAAGTGGGTATTCTGCCAGCACCTTAGGCTTGAGCGTTTTACCGTACTGCTGTTCAATCCATTCGGGGTAGTCTCTTTCCTGCAGGGTTTTCCCTGTCAGTATTTCCGGCAGTGCGACGAAAAAGCGCCCTTCGTCACGCGTTGTCCCGTTGATAAGCGTAACCGGGTTGATCTTACCACTTTTGTAAGCATCAGCCGGATGAACAGGCAAGGTTTTACCGTCGATGATAAATTCGTTAAGTGCGAACGATGGCTGAACATCCAGGATCCGCTTGGTCGGTACGGCGCGCAGGCATTCTGCATCCCCGGCATCACAGCCCAGGGCTCGGGCAAATTTTATCCCCGTTTCACGCGCAACATTCAGTGGACGCGGAGCGCCAAAAGCTGGATGACGCGACATGATTCCGGAACCACTCATTGCCACAACATGCTTGAACAGACCAGCTGATCCCGGAGCGGCAATATGTGCCATAACGCTGTTACCGCCGGAGGATTCTCCGGAAATGGTGACATTAGATGGATCCCCGCCAAAGGCAGATATATTCTTCTGCACCCAGCGCAGTGCCGCCTGCTGATCCATAAGTCCGTAATTGCCTGCTTCATGCCCTTCTGAATCCAGCCCTGGAGTGGACAGAAAACCAAACATTCCCAGTCGGTAATTTAAGGTGACAACAACAGAATTACCTTCCCTGACGAGTCTGGATGGGTCGTAATCCCCCCCCTGCCCTACCTGAAGCCCTCCTCCGTGGATCCAGACGAAAACTGGCAGCTTTTGATCACTATTGTGCATTTCAGCTGGGCGATAGACGTTCAGGTACAGGCAATCTTCATTTCCCCCGGCCCTGGCGAACTCACCAAGATCAGCGTTCTGCGCACAGCTTGCTGCCAGTGCATTTGCCTTTAAGGCCGTTGTCCAGGGAGCGACTGGCTGCGGGGGTTGCCAGCGTAATTTACCGACAGGTGGGGCGGCGTAAGGCAGGCCAAGCCAGGAACTGATACCATTAATTACCGTTCCTGTGACCGGACCTGAAGAGGTGGATACCTCCAGTGTATCCTGCGCCATGGCTGGCAGAGCCATCATCAGGCAGGCGGTGGTAATCAGTGCCGATACTGATTTTTTGAGTTTACCATTTCGTTTCATATTCGATCTCATATCAGTCACATCTCTAAGAATGTAATGATAGATTGGTTTTTGTGATTAAATTAGTATCTGAATAGTGGATGCTATAATGTATAAAATTCATTAATTGAACGGTAAGGTACCTGTACTGGGCTCCATTGTGGCAGTCTGAGTTAACAGGGCTGAGATACTAGGAAAAAGTGACCAGTAAGCTTTTTCTTTTTTGTAAAAAAACAACGTCCTGAGATTTCTTTGATGATCCGCAATAATATTAACGACCTTGTCGCTTTCCTTGCTGTTGCAAGAGAGCGAAGCTTTACCCGGGCGGCTGCGAAGATAGGGATCTCTCAGTCAGCTCTGAGTCACACCATAAGGAACCTGGAGAAAAGACTGGGTGTACGTTTGCTGACCAGAACCACCCGCGCCGTTTCACCGACAGATGCCGGTGAAAAACTGATACAGGGCATAGGTCCACATTTTGATGGCATTGAAATGCAGCTTGAGGCGCTTAACGCGCTGAAAGAATCGCCCTCAGGCACCATTCGTCTGAATGCACCGGATTACGCCATCAGCAACGTGATCTGGCCAAAACTGAATGATTTCCTGCTGGCTTATCCTGATATCAAAATTGAGCTGATGCTCGACAACGGTCTCTCCGATATTGTGACTGAACGCTATGACGCCGGAGTACGTATGGGCGAGCAGCTGGCAAAAGATATGATTTCTGCACGCATCAGCCCTGATTTTCGTTTTGCAGTGGTGGGTTCTCCCGCCTATTTCAGCAACCATCCTGTCCCCCGTTCTCCTAATGAACTCATCACTCATACCTGTATAAACTACCGGTTTCCGTCATCCGGTGCGCTGTATGCGTGGGAATTTGAGGTGGAAGGTAAAGAAGTCAAGGTACGCGTTGACGGGCAGCTGACCTTTAATAATATTTTTTATGTTCTCGACGCAGCACTGGCCGGGTACGGACTCGCCTACGTACCTGAAGAAATTGCCCTGGCATATATAAAAAAGGGCGATCTCCTCCGGGTTCTTGAAAATTGCTCTCCCTGGTGGGAGGGGTTTTATCTCTATTATCCTCACAGGCATCATGCCTCCCCAGCCTTCAGAGCGCTTACTGAGGCCCTCCGTCACCGCGGCTAAGCTCTGACACCATCCGGTCTGTAGTGTATTCCTTCTCATGAATTTCATGCCACAGTTAACTTTGCAACGAAGATCATATGCGAGTCCTGTCAGGTTCCGGGTGAGGTATTTTTTTGATTATCAGCCCGGACCAGGCTTCCTCATCATCAGGCTCATGCCAAAGCTGGAATGGGGGATCGCCATTCCAGGTATAACGACACGGCGGGAATGAAAATAAGCGGAAAAGTGGCATACACTAAGTCATAACAGTCAGGTTTAAGCCACCCGTTTTTAAGGCGGGTGGCCTGGTATCCCATCTGGTTATCTTAAGTTTGCCGTGAAGAAATGTTCAATTTCAGCAAACGGGATTTTACCCGCAGCGTTATCGTAGAGATCGACATGGTTTGCCCCAGGGACAATCACCAGTTTTTTCTCTTTGCTGCCGATTGCCTTGAAAGCATCTTCAGCAAAATAGCGTGAGTGGGCTTTTTCACCAGTCACGATAAGCGCCGGAATGGTGACTTCGCTGGCGTAACTCAGCAATGGCATATTCATAAACGACAATGGCATGGTTGCATTCCATGCCCCGGTGGAATTGACCGAACGCGCATGGAAACCACGCGGCACACGGTAGTAATCGAAGAATTCTTTCAGTACCGGATGGGGGTTGGCGGGTAAGGTTTCCGGCAGAATACGCGCGGCAGCGGTGGCGTTACCCTTCTCATCAACATAAATGTCATGCCCGCCCGGCGTGGAAGTACCGTTTGCCGCATCCTTCCAGCGCTGAGCGTTCAGAAACTGCAGTACCGCACGGCGATCGGCAGTGGTGTAGCGGTCTTTACCATCGCCCACCCCATGCCCCATCGCCCGACTCATGTCATACATTACGCTGGTCGCCACAGCTCTGACGCGAGTATCCATCGCTGCATCATTTAACGCCATCCCCCCCCATCCGCAAATGCCGAGCAGGCCGATACGGTTACGATCCACCTCGTGTTGCAGGCCCAGAAAGTCCACGGCCGCGCTGAAATCCTCGGTATTGATATCCGGTGAGGCAACATTACGGGGATAGCCACCGCTTTCGCCCGTATAGGAAGGGTCAAACGCCAGTGTGACAAACCCCAGTTCGGCCAGCGTCTGTGCATACAGGCCGCTGGACTGCTCTTTCACCGCACCGAAGGGGCCGCTGACGGCAATAGCAGCCAGTTTACGGTTACCGCGGTCTTTCGGCAGGTAGAGATCTCCAACTAAGGTGATCCCGTAGCGGTTCTGAAAGGTCACCTTACGGTGATCCACTTTCGCGCTTTCGGAGAAAGTTTTATCCCATTTTTCAGTCAATGAAACAGGCGCATTCGGGTTAGTTGTATCAGCATAACTCATCGTTGTAACTCCACTTAATAAAGCGCATAGCAGCATGACGGGTATCCCGGATTTCAGTCTTCTGGAGAAAAGCGTCATCAAAAACCCCCTGAAATAAACGCGACAGAAGCAGGACTTGAATGGACAATGCTGCTGTGCCTGGTTGACATTTTCCTATTCTAGCTAGCAGTAAAAGAGCTTATTAGTGGGTAAAAAGTGCTAAGATTAATAGCTTATTGTTCTGAATAGCGAACTGGCAGTGAGGAAGAATGGCGAAACGGGAAAACTATAATGACCTTTACCTGTTCATGCAGGTCGTGAGGGAAGGTAGTTTTACTGCTGCCGCGCAACGGCTTGGCCTGGCTCAGTCGGGGATCAGCCGCGCTGTCCGCGAACTTGAAGAGCGCCTTGGCGTTCAGCTTCTGGTTCGAACCACCCGTCGGTTATCACTCACTCAGGCCGGCGAACAACTTTATCACAATGTTGCATCCGGTTTTGACGCCCTGGACCTGGGGCTAACCAGACTGGCGCATTATCGCCAGACACCCTCCGGTACGGTACGCATCAATGCCAGCCAGCACGCCATTGATAAAGTCCTGCTACCGAAGCTGGCAGCATTTAAACAAAGCTATCCCGATATCAGACTCGAGCTCATCAGCGAAAGCCGGTTTGTCGATATTATTGCAGAGCGATTTGATGCAGGCGTTCGTCTGGGCGCGGAAGTGCGAAATGGTATGATTGCAGTACGTATTTCCCCTGATATGGAGATGGCCATTGTCGGTACGCCGGAACACTTTCGTCGCTACGGCTTTCCCCGAACTCCCGCCGATTTAGCCGTACATCCCTGCATCGCTTATCAGTTTGGCGACGGCAACCTGTACGCCTGGGAACTCGATCTGGATGGGAAAAAAATCACCCATCCACCTCAGGGACAGTGGGTTTTCGCCGACAGCTACATGGAAGCCAGAGCGGCCAGGCTGGGTCTTGGCCTGGCCTATGTCCCGGAAGAGCTGATAACCGAGGATTTAGCACAAGGCACACTTATCCGGGTACTCCAGCGTTTCAGCCGGCGTCTTGACGGTTCATTTCTCTATTACCCGCACCGCAATGTGTCACCTGCACTGAGAGCGGTAATTGATACATTACGAATTTAAAGAATGAAAATATGATTATGCGCAGATCAGGTCATGAAGCAGCAGTTCCTGACATAGCACGGATAATTTAACTAAACCAGGCAGAGGGTGCACAGTTTCAGTTGAGTATTGTTCAACGATTTATCCGTCACGAATCTCGGGGAACTCCTTTCTTTCTGTTTTCGAACACACACTATATCGTCTTGCCCGGAAGGCATATACATTCATTCATGAGTATTATTCATTGGTTCAATAGGTTCACGTTTATAGTTAATCAGTAATCAACAGGCTATAGTGAAATGATAAAATAAAAAACCGCCCGCTCCCGTAATTGGATTTGTCATTTCTGAAAATCAGTTACTTCTTGTTAAAACAGAAAGGCAGTAACTACATCTGAAATCGGGACATAATTGTTGGGTAAGTGAGCGAGTTTTAAAATGATACTTTTGTTAATGGCTGTAATTAATAAAGCTATCATTTTGGGGGATGGAAGTCAGCTGCTTATTACTGAGGTGTGTCGGAGTCGACTGTTTTTTTCAAAGGACAACGAGCTGATTCACAATCTCAGAATATTTTCCCACATACATTCTTGAACGAGGATCGTTATGAAATCAATACCAGCTGTTTTTCTGGGAATCATCCTGTCAGCGCCAGGTTTCGCGCAAGTTACTCAAGGAGAGCACCGCATGTCTTCAGATACCCCCCCTTCTGTTGCCGTCGTTTCCCCGGCATTGCAAAGTTATATTCAGAACGCTGTTGAGGGTGATCTGTGGAAACGACCACAGCTTTCACCACGTGATCGAAGTGTCATTACTGTAGCCGTACTGATAGCCCGGAACCAGATATCGGAGCTTTCGGGTGAGCTGAACAGGGCCCTTGATAACGGTGTTAAACCCCGTGAAATATCTGAAATCATTACGCATCTCGCATTCTACTCCGGACTTGCCAATGCCACAGGTGCTGCCACTGCAACGGCAGATGTCTTTGCTGCCCGGGGCATTGGTGTCGAGCAACTCCCCTCAACTGAGCCTGTACTGTTACCCCTGGATGTAGCCGCAGAGACAAAGCGGGCTGAAACTGCGGAGAAGATTGCAGGCTCCGTTTCGCCTGCACTGGTGCAATACACCACTGACATCCTGTTCAGAGGCCTCTGGCTACGCCCTGATCTCACACCCCGTGACAGAAGCCTGGTGACAGTATCTGGCCTTATCGCGAATGGTCAGGTGAACCAGATCGGATTCCATCTCAATAAAGCAATGGATAACGGCCTGACCCGTGCACAGGTTGCTGAATTGATTGCTCAGGTTGCGTTTTATGCAGGCTGGCCCAACGCGTTTTCCGCAGTTCCGGTTGTTCAGGACGTTCTCAATAACCGGAACAGCTGAGAAAAGATTCTTCACAACCCCTTTTCATACCTGGAGTGTCAGACATGAGAAATATATTAATGGTCGCTCTGTTTGCATCAGTAGTTATATCAGACAGCGTTAATGCCGATGATGGTCAGGATATTACAGTAACTCCGGCTGGCACTGTGTCTTCAGAGCAGGGTTCTCCTGATTATTTCACAGGGCATGTGATTATCGATCTACTGACGCCTTCGTCGTTAAAAACTCCTGCGTCATCGGGTCTGGTGACATTCGCGCCGGGAGCCAGAACAGCATGGCATATTCATCCGGCAGGTCAGATGCTTATTGTCAGGTCGGGTAAAGGCTGGATTCAGAAAGAAGGTCAGGCAAAAAGGATTATTAACCCCGGTGATGTCGTCTGGATCCCGGCAGGAGTAAAACACTGGCATGGCGCCACTGATACTACCGGAATGAGCCACATCGCGGTTACATATCTGCAGGACGGGAAAGGTGCAGACTGGCTTGAACCCGTATCTGATCAGGAGTACAGCGCAAAGTAAATTATTGCCGGCCAGTTGAGCCGGCTCTTCCTGAAAACCACCGCCCGGTAATCTTACTTTCCCTGGGGCGGTATGACCTGTGCGTGGAGTGACCCGCATTTACAGAAAGGTTCATTCACACAGTCCGGATATCAGCTGACGCCTGCTCAGCTTAGGATGCTCCGGTCAGAGCACTGTGTTTATTTATGCAAATTTCACATAACAGCATCCACTATTCAGATACTAATTTAATTATAAAAACTGCCTTATCATTAACTCTCTTGAGTTCTGTCTGCGGTAACCCATGCCGTACAAGGCTGACTCAGCCCACAACAGGGCCTGATCACGGGAATAATCAGCAACAGTATTGGTCCGGAGATTGTCCCTTAAGGCAGGGCTTATCCCTGGGCCGCTACGGAACAGACTGACCGTTAATACACCACATTGCACCTCCCTGGAAATTTAAACCAGTCCCGTCACATCTGATGACCGGACCTTCACCTGCGTAAGAAAAAATGACAAACAGAGACAATACGGACAAAAGCCTGTCAGTTGCCAGGCATCATTCAGATTCTGTCGCCCGGGCGAACTGGAGTGGCGTGTTCGCCATCACGCTCTGCGCCTTTGTACTTGTTGCATCAGAATTTATGCCAGTGAGCCTGCTTACGCCTATGGCCAGTGCCCTGTCCGTCACTGAAGGTATGATTGGACAGGGAATTGCAGTATCTGGTGTGCTGGCTGTACTCACCAGTTTAAGCATGCCTGCATTCGCAGGACGGCGGGATCGAAAATCTATCCTGCTGGGTCTAACTGTCCTGATGGGTATTTCGGGCCTCGTTATCGGTACGGCCTCCAGCTATGTTGTCTACATGCTGGGGAGAGCGCTAATTGGCATTGCCGTAGGGGGGTTCTGGTCTCTGTCAGTCGCAACAGCAATGCGACTGGTAAAAGCATCTCAGATCCCGCGGGCAATGGCTATTTTTAACAGCGGTAGTGCACTGGCTACTGTGGTTGCCGCGCCGGTGGGAGCATGGCTTGGATCCACTATTGGATGGCGGGGCGCATTTTTTTGTCTGGTTCCGATTGCCGTCGGTGCGTTCCTCTGGCAATGGTTTTCATTGCCAGTAATGAAAGCTTCGTCAGAAAGCCATCAGTCCGGGAATGTTTTTGATGTCCTGAAAAACAAACGGGTAGCCTGGGGAATGGCCGGCTGCGGCGCGTTCTTCATGGGGCAGTTTGCCCTTTTCACTTATATTCGCCCTTTTCTTGAAGCCATTACAGAGGTTCATGATAGCTCCCTTTCACTGATCCTGCTGATGATGGGGTTGACTGGCCTGCTGGGGACCAGTCTGATAGGCCGGTTCCTGACGACAGGACTGTACAGGATACTGACAACAATACCCTTGATGATGGCTGCCATTGCGGTGATGCTGATCCTTTTCGGTGACAGGACCGTTCTGGTCGTTGGTTTACTTGCGTTCTGGGGACTCATCGCGACAGCGGCTCCGGTGGGATGGTGGACATGGCTTGCCAGAATTCCTCATAACGCCGAGGCTGGCGGAGGACTGATGGTGGCCATTGTGCAGGCGTCAATTGGTCTCGGGTCGACTGTCGGAGGCATACTTTATGACACAGCAGGTTACGAGGGGGCTTTTCTGGCCAGCGCCATGGTGCTTTTACTGGGCGGGATTGTGGCGGGAGTGACATCAACATTTGAAGGCAAAAGATAGTACCAGTCCGGGTGGGATCCCGTCGAAAATAACCTCAGCGATTTACAGTCCTGAAAAGCCCTTTCAGATAAAGCCGCGACATCAACTCCCCTTTCTTTGCTGACTGAGGAAAATATAAGGCTGGTATCAGAACCTTTATGCTGTACCACCTGCTCTTACAGGCCGTTATACTCTGTAAAAAAGGAGGCTGACGTGAAACTGAAAATGCAGGATCTGAGACTGTTTAATCTCGTTTTTGAAAGCGATCCGGGCTGGATACTCGATTTTTCCAACCGCACGCTGTCGGCTTTTTTTGATGAAGAGCTGAACATTGATATTGATGATGAACGTTATCAGGAAGACGGAACCTCAAAAGCCAAACGGGTCAGATGCCTGCTGAAACAGGTGGATCGCGAGACAGCCCTGCGGGTTCTTGATGCACTCTGGCGGTACAAAATGGAGAGCATGCCTGAGCAGGCCGAAAAAAGCCGCAATGACTGGCTCGCACTGATTTCACGGCTGGAAAATGCAGACGCTGATACAGCAAGAGGCGACAGGCCTGCCCAGGTATGGCACGATGTTGACTGGCCATCACTGGTAGCCGAAATGAACGCGATGAAATCCCTGCCGCCACACCCGCGGGGTTTCCGCTTTGAAGCATGGCTTGCAGAACTTTTCAGTACCTTTAAGCTTGCTCCCCGCTCGTCATTCCGGAACACGGGCGAGCAGATAGACGGCAGCTTCCGGCTGAATGATGACTTTTACCTGATGGAAGCGAAGTGGCATCAGAACAGAACGCCGGCGGCAGATTTGCACGTATTTGAAGGAAAACTCAGTACCAAGGCAAAATGGGCCAGGGGCGTGTTCATCAGCTGGATGGGGTTTACTGATGAAGGTCTGACAGCCTTCGGGAAAGGAAAACGGGTGATCTGTATCAGTGGTTATGATCTGTACCATTCCCTCAGTCACGGTATCGCTCTGCCCGACCTGCTTGAAGCCAAGCTCAGGCATGCGGCTGAAACGGGGGAACCTTATGCTGAGTTTGACAGACTCTACACCCTCAGAGACAGAATACCCGGCACGCTGAAATAACCTGCCGGGTGGTTCAGGAAATTATCCTGAAGAGAGCGGCTTACTTCACCCAGTCTTCCAGCTCCAGGCCCGGCACCCGCTCAAACTCCCGCACATTATTCGTCACCAGCACGGCGCCGGCGGCGATGGCGTGCCCGGCAATCGCCGTGTCGTTCGGGCCGATCGACGTCCCGGCCATGCGCAGCGCGACCTTAATCTCCGTGGTCGCATCCACCGCGGCGCGGTCCCAGGGCAGGATGGCATCGAGGCGGGTGCAGAAGGCGTCAACCAGCTGCACGTGTCGGGGGGAGGCCTTCGGTCCGGTGGCGCCGAAGCGCATCTCGGAGTAGGTGATGGCCGAGACCACGATGCGGTGACCGCGCAGCACCGCCTGCTCCAGGCGTTTCAGCACGGCTTCCGGCTGCTCGCGCATGATGAACGAGCAAATGTTGGTGTCGAGCATATAGATCCTGTTCACAGGTTAACCCGTCCTTCGTCGCTGACAACATCCTCGCGCTCTGCCATAAAGTCCGGGTCGGCTTTTTCGAGCTGCGCGAACGAACCCCAGGTCGGCCGGACGGGACGCAGGATGATGCTGTCCCCTTCCCGGATGATTTCCAGCTCGCTCACCCCCTCAAAATCCATATCGCGGGGCAGGCGGATGGCGCGGTTGTTGCCGTTTTTAAAAATGGATACGGTTCTCATGATTCTCTCCCGGGTAAAAGTGGATCTGTGGTGCATATCCGGAATGGGGTGCATTGCACCGGGTGTGTGCATATGTTGAGTATAGGCAGATGTCATGCATATGTATAGGGGCTATATATGCAGATGGTCAGGATATGCGTATGCATTGCCTATGCAGATGCCGGGCATATGGATATGTTCAGCCTATACGGGCTTCTCACTTTTTCCGCGGAGATCCGAAAAATACCAGTTCCGGATCTTCTTCAGCCCCACCGGCGCGCTGCGGCGCAAAAACACAACATGTGCCACTTCGTCAGCTGCCATTTTTTCTATATGTTGTGTTTCGCCCCCTCCCCCGCGACCGTCCGCTCAGCACCTAAAAACGCCGATTTGCTTATTCTCTGACCGTGTTACACTTCCGGAAATAGTGATATAGCGGAAAGTCGGATCACCACAAAAGAGGCTCCCGGTAATTTACCAGCGTGTCTATATGTCTGCTTATTATAAGCATAAAATAATGATGCCCGGTTAAAATACCGCGAAATGACTGTCAGGTACGTGACTAGGTAATGATGTATGCTTGGTAAAATTGTCTTGCTAATTTTTCAGTTGAGGAAATTACATGTTTACTGCATTTAACAACAGAAATGATTTCAGTTATGCCTTTGAAAAAATCCGCAACGCGATTTCTACACCCGGTAAAATAATGGTTATGCAGCCATAAACCTCGGTCTGGGTATTCTGGAGCGTAAGTATGACCAGTTCCGCAAAGAACTGAACGTGGCCGGAGAACTGGGAGACTGGGAATACGATCTTGATACCTACAATTACTGCATTACGCTACTGCAACGTTATTTCTCCGGCAACAAAGTAACATCAGGAATGAAAAATTCATTTGAGTTTGATAAGGGAACGCTTATCACCACCGCAGCAGAACAGGATATCGGTCTGTGCTCGCAGACCCGGTATGAGCTGAGTGCCATCGGCACCAAAATGGAGTATCTGCTCGCAAAGTATTTGCCTGACAATAGTGACATAACTTGATGCCAGCACTGCCAGCCCAGATCGGAGCCTTTTCCTCTGCTCAGTTGCCGATGGCCATCGACTAACTACCCGGCTGCGCTGGCACTTCGCCAGCTGGCCCTCGCGCATGATGATCTGCCAAAATACCTGCTGGCGCCGGAGGTGAGTGCCCTGATCAACTATATTCCCGACCTGTACCGCAAGACCCTGGCCGCCACCCTGTGGAATTCCGGCTCACGTGTCAACGAAGCAGTGGCTCTGGGCCGGACAGATTTTTTGCTGCAGCCGTCCTACCCGTTCGAGAAGCTGACCACGCTCAAACAACGGTCTGAAAAAGCCGCCAGAACGGCGGGGCGTGCGCCTTCCGGAAGTCAGGTTCACCGTCTCGTACCGCTTTCTGATCCGCGGTATGTCAGCCAGCTGGAGATGATGGTGGCCACGCTGAAGATACCACTGGAACGAAAAAACAAGATAACAGGCAGAATGGAAAAGGTCCGCATCTGGAATATTACCGATCGTACCGTACGCATTGGCTCAGCAAAGCCGTGGAAGCCGCAGCGGCCGACGGAGTCACTTTCTCAGTACCGGTTAAGGACAAGCTGAGGCTGCCTGGCTCAATTCCACGCCTGTTGTATGTAGAAACAGGCGTAGAGCTATTTTTTAAATGTTAAAGGCCCGAGAGCGGTTAACCCCCGGGCCTTACTTACGTTTCCATCACACTCAGAAGAATGCTCGGATCAGTTCCAGAAAGACGACTAGCGCCTTCAGAACGATGATTGCTTTATCAATAAAAGCGCCCATCCGTTTCCCCATAAAATGGAGGAAATCCCCGCGGCTTACTCTTACATTGCCTGTCACAACGGGTATCTCACTGTTAGGTGAAGAGTGACTTCCTCCTGCCAGAGCATCAAGACAGCACCACCTGTTGCTTGACCAGGACTTTAATGTGTCCATACCCGCTGACGCTGGGTTTTAAAGGCAGGAATGCCACAAATCATGACTAACTTACTGATTATAAGGTTATCACCTATAAAAACCAAATTGCATCTTTGAACATCGTATTGCATAAATACAACTCAGGTTATATCATCAGGATGTTAGGTGAAGAGTGACTTCCTCCGGTCAGAGTCACCAACTCAAAACCGGAAATGTATTAAAACCCGATCTCACCAGTCGGGTTTTTTTACGCCCTACCCTGTTCTGTAGCATCATTTCGGCATACCCTGTTGTCATATGGAAATCAGGCTTGCTGTAGAATAATTCTCTATATCCAAACTGACCCTTGCGCAACACTTTATCTTATGCCAGAGGTTCTGCAGTTTCGCAGAAACTGCGAACGTGCTCATTCCCACTCCAGTAAAACTTGGTCCGATGGACATACGGGCGACCGGTTCGACGGTCTAATGCCATCGATTTGATAACAGCACTTTCGCCATTATCGTCATCCAATCCTAAATAGTTACTTTCCGCAACGACATCCAACGGTACCTGGCAACCAGAACTTTCAGTGCGAAATATTACTACCAACCTACCGTAGTCTTTGTGCTTTCCTAATTTTGAAATTTTTTCAAAGAAAAGTTCGACTTTTGCTTTTGGGACCGGCATGTTCTCCATCTCAAGCTTTTCCCATTGCTCCCAGGTCTTTCTTGTAACATGAACGTATTGACCTGCTTCAGTCGTTGATAACCCAAGCACCATACGTGCATTGTAAAGTGGCCTTGGAGCATCTATCTGAAATAACATATACACCTCCTTTTACCGTGAGGAGTAAAACTTACCATCATGGTAGCTTTGGTGTCAATGTGGTATTTGTTGGGTTGTAGGCGCTAAAACATCAAAGGCCGATTATCACCGAAGCCATGTGCCATGCCGCTGCGGGAGTTCGCCGCGTTCTGGCTACCGTTGCCCATAGCGTGTTCATTGCATCTGTTGCTGCCGCCTTTACGTGATGGCGCAGAGAATAGGGATGCCATCGGAACGGATACCTGAGTCTGCGGGTTCATCCTGGCCAGACGTGGTTACCGGTGAAGCACTGTACTCCGTTACATCTGCGGTTTACTGTACCTGATAGGTAACACCTATCCACCCCTTCGCCCTGCTAAGCTATAACCCGCAGTCAGGCGTCACCGAATTTGATTTGCGCGGTCGGAGTGGCCACGACAAGGCACAGCCGCAGTCGGGGTGTATCTCCGCGTTAGCGTCCCTTCAGGGCGCTTACGAGCGTGTAATCTGATGCTGCAGCGGCACAACTCACAGCGACGCCGATTTATAGTTACAACATCCATTATTAAAAGCGGTGTTGTTCCGGGCCTACGGCCCGGGCGGCGCGGCTTTTCAGTGGTGGGTGCCGGTTCAGGTGTTACAGCTGTGCGCAGGACTAAATTGTGGTTTGAGAGGGGCTTTGAGTTTCAGTTACTGCTGAGAGGCTTCAGGTGGTGAACGTAGATAGTGCTTTAGGATGTTGTAACTACATTTACTCCCGGAACTACCTATGAACAGGTAATCTTTTTAAAAGAATGCAGTTACAGGTAGTTTAAAAGAATACTTGCAGCCTGGGTGAGCTGCGGTTAGCAGCTAATTTGTAAGGTCTCTTGCAGTTAAGTGTGGAGAAGAAATTCTCGATGTGGTTTGCATGAAAACGACCTCTTTTTTGAGGCCGTGATAACTCATTTGGATTGCATACCTACAATATTTTCGTTGATGCGATTTTGAATATAACTGATTGTATCTTCAGTGACTTTTTCGGGAAGTAAATCACGGCATTTCGCGGAAAATGTGGTGGCCACAGATGAAATCCGCTCAATTAGCTCGGCTATCTGAGTAACCTCAAGCTCAGCCTCGTGGGTTCCAAGGGCAATCAGATGCTTGCGTTCTATGTCTAGCGCTTCCCCCATAACATCCATCTGATGATACCCGCCAGGACCATCGCAGAAAGTAATGTCAAAGGCCGGTGCAAGCGACCAGTTCCCCTCCTGAGACATCAGATAGGCAAAGTTTTTGGGATGATCATCCCGGTTATTAAAGATGACATTAAACACTACACGCTCGAATGCTCGTTTTTTTTCCCTGATATCATTCGTGCATAGCTGAGTCGCTCTAATGAAGTTTGCATAGTCCATGGAGCCCGGGATCTGATAATTTGCACCGGTAAAGGCTGCGAGGCTTTGCATCGGTACTTTCATTTCTCTTTCTCTGTCGAATCGCCGGCTTGCAAAAGCCGCTTGTCCACCTGGTAATTCAAAATACCTGGTTTCTGGCGTTTCAATCCCACATTCTCGCAGGCACTGAGAGTAGACCATTTCCACAGCGCAAACTTCGGGATGCTCCTGCCTGGCAGGAAACTTAATCAGCCATGGCTCAAGTTTCTGTGAAGGTATCGTTGTAAACTCATCCGTCACAGAGTTGCGATACAGCAGAGCTTTTGGGCGCGCTCCCTGTGGTGAGCCCCCCATAAGTAAGAGCCGGTTGAGAAACTCCCCTCCCTCACCTTTCAGTACTTCCTGAACCTCCGCAGCTAACTGGCTAACCGGGATATCTTCCTGAACAGATGTAACATCTGGTGATACCGGCCTATAAGACATAGCCCCCATAGCATTACTGCCGATATAGGTGAGTCGTTCAAGGGGGCCGATTCTTGCAATGTTAAGTCCGCGTTTACGAAACAATCTGTCCATGAGCAGCATCCCCCACCCATCTGGCAGGGAGTCGTAAACCGGCCCAGGAAGCCCTAACTGATGAAGAGGGAAATTACTTCGGAGTTTCGGGCCAGCCAGCGGTAGCGTATAGCTTGCAAGTTCCAGCCCTTTTTTTTGTGCTTCTGGACTATATTCGAAAACGATTACCGGTCGCCCTGTCAACGCCGTCGTCGTAGCTAACGTTCCCCAACGCCAATGCTCTCCCCAGCCATCATAAAAAACATCAACACTAATCATTTTTTATACTCTTATTTCTGATGCGCTTCCGGGTCAACGTGGACTCATATCGGCGGAGATCGTCCAGACTTTCAAGCTTTGGTTTGAACAGTGATTCCAGCTCATCAGTCCGGCCAAGGATCATTGCTACACGGATAATATTCTCAAAACTGGTATTTTTACCTGATTCCAGGTTGGATAGTGTATTCACACCAATACCAGCCCGCTTTGCCAGCTCGGACTGAGTCATCTGCTGGTTGATCCTTTCTTTACGCAACCGGTCACACAGAAGCGAGGCTATTTCATCTGGCTTGGTCAAAGATAAATCCAACATATTGTGTTTTATCTCTCATTATTCAACTTAAGACACATTATACTGGAATTATACTACAAACATTCACCTTCATCGATGGATTACCAGACTCCGGCTAAATTTGCAACGGAATGGCGAAGCAAAACAGGAAGAAAACAAACTAAATTAATAAGTTAATAGCGTATCTTATCCTGAGGGAAAATCATTTTGGATACACTCAGATGCACCTTGAATCGCCACAGATGATCTAGAGACTTCTGAACTGTTGCGGGGGCAGTCCAGTCCTGCATAACGCAGGATATTATTGTTTATGACAAAATTGATGTGATAAAAAAGCCGCCCCGAAGGGACGGCTCTGGGTTACTTGGTCTGAGTAATTACGCTGATCTGAAAGGTATTACCGGAGATGTTAATCCCGGGGCCCTCAGAAACAACGAACGACTTCAGAACAACGAGCAACACCACCATTGAGATGGAATGCTTCATTTCTTCGCTCCTTTGTTGGAGCTATGTGGCGCTGCTTAATTTGAGTTTCCCGCTTTGCCAACGACAAGTAGCGTCAACTCACGAGTCTTCATAGCGGGTTTTACGGGATCGCCGGCAAGCCCAACCAGGGGTTCCTAATCCCTGACCATTGACCGTGTATAGAGAGCACATCTAAGCGATAACGTCTCGCTTTCAGCAGGGGTAAAAGACTCCTTCTAACAAGAATCTTTTCCACAAGCTATAGATAGTTGTCGCAGCCAGCTGGTATCTTCAACCTATCTATCGAGACCAAAACGGTCTCAAAGTTGCTCCTCAATACGTCCGCCCAAACTCGGAAATTGACGAACCGAGAATATAAAAAAAGGGTATGTGTAACAAGGCATAGATGAGAATAATCTGCATACAACCACAGTTATATTGATAAATGGCGATTGTTCGTACACAATGAGGGTGTCAACTTACGAGTCTTTATGGCTTGACCGCGCTGCTCCTAACAGCTCGGGGAGGAAACCGCCAACCTACGGCGGTTTCTTTTTGTCTCACTCCTGTCTATCTGCGCAACGCATCATAAACAGCATATTCATCCTCAGTAAGCTTGAGGTGCTGCTTTAGACAGCAAGGATTTCCTTGTACGCTTTGCTGTCGGGCTTAGCATTACACCTCATGGATTGTTCAATAATGAGTACAACGTATCGGGAGTTACCCTTGCGTGTAATAAGTTACAGCGAACCCGAAAAAATTTATCAGCAACTATCCTTCAAACGACAGAGGATCGTGCGCCGGTGATCATCACACTCCAGGATGGTGAATCTTGCATTCTGAAGTCTTTGGATGACAACAGTGCTCTCGAGGAAACCGCATACCTGATGCGCTCACCAGCGAATGCCAAACGCCTGATGAATTCTATCGAGAGCCTAAAAGCTACTGGTGGGAAAAAATGGAATATCATTGAGTGAAGATTAGATGGTCTGAAAAGAAGTGGGATGAAAGCTATCAAGCGTCATCGCCCTCGCTGGCACTCTTTGATGTCGAATTAACGGCATGATTTGGCCAAATGTTGACATCTGAACATTACAATCCACCACACTCATCTTAGCAAAGCAGGCCAGTTCCCCCTGTCCGCGAAAGGATCATTCTCTCCTTTACCCGCCTTTTTATCTCATTACCAACCGCCAGTAAGTTGCCTGGATACTTCCCGGTGGCAATCTCCCGAGTCAGTTCTTTTCTGACAAGCGCGGAGATTTCGTGATAGCTCAAGCCAGCTTCTCTTCTCGCTCTGGCCCGTTTCTCCCCATGTGCTTTACGCATGAGTCTGTAGGCTTTAAAGCGTTCCCTGAATGCGTTCCAGGCCAGAGAAACCAGCTTATCCAATGATAGGCGTTGCTTACCTTTTTTCGCTCGCTCCAGGTTTTTATATTCAGCCCGACTTTTCCTGGCGGCTGACACAGCCTCTTCAGAGACGTCTATTGACTCAAAAAATAGTCCTGTAAAAGTGATGTTAGTTGGTAAATAACATCCCAGTTCCGGATCAAACTCTGTCTGGTATGTAATGATGCCCAGCTCCTCAGCAAGATACTGAAGCGCCCTCGTTGCCCTGCTAATAGATAGTTTTCCGCTCTTTGTTTCCGTCGCAAGGCCACATTCGCTTGCCAGCGTGGTCATCGTTGCATTCACCCTGTTGGCAAGAGGATCGTAATGGAAGCAAATTCCCTGAATGAGTGCATCTATTGCCCGACACCGAAGTACAGGTGGCCGACGCTGCCTTGCTCCTTTCGCGCGTGACAACGTGACCAGAAGTGTGAAGTTCCAGGATTGGGTAAAATCTGTGGCTTTTTGCATGAGCATTTTATTGAAAGGTAATGTTCTCTTTGGTCGCTCAGTTCCTTTCTGACAAGGGATGGTGAAAACCGGGAAAGGATTTTTTACCTGGACATATTGGGATGTTGTCGTACTCCGGAGTGTCATTTGACCTCCGGATTCAAGCAGGTGCGATCGATAGAAGCATAAAAACCTTGTGAAGTATAAGGCATAACGCTAACATTTCCATGTTGTGTGTTTATTGAACGCATGCGCCTAAACCCCGTTTTTCTTCCCGGACAGGATAGTGATAAACGGGGTTTTCCTTTTGTTTGAAACGAGACTAAAGGTTGGCGAAATAATGCTTACCGGGGAGTAATACTGGGGCATGTCTGCACATGCTGAACTATTTCAGATAACCTCTTTTAATAAGATGATTTCCAGTCTGTACCGGTATCCCAGCGTGACTGCCAGTGTTTAAGGTAGGTTTGGGCCAGCTCCGGAATGCCATGAATGACCAGCACGTTTTCTGAGTTTTTGCGGGCACCTGCCCTTGTGTAATTAAACGAGCCTGTTTGCAACGTACTTGCGTCTACAACCATCACCTTGTCATGCATGATGGCGAAATTATTGTTCGTTCGAAGCGGTATGCCTGCATTTACAAGCAGGTTTATCGCTGACCGACTGGGCTGATTTCTGTTAGCTTTTTCATCAAGGATAATCCTGACCGTAACGCCGCGTTTATGCGCCCTTACAAGTGCTTTCGTTATTTCAGGAGACGTATAGCTGTATCCCATCAGGGAGATACTGTGCTGTGCACGCTCGATAGTCTGTATTACGAGGATTAAAGCGCTGCCTTCAGGTGAAAAACCGGCCTGAATTGTAGGTGCAGCAATGACGGGATGAACTTGCATACTCAGGCACAGTAGTCCATGCATCAATAGCTTTTGCAATAAGCTCATGCGATCAATCTCGATATTGTTTGGGGTGAAACATAAAGAAAGACTGTAAAAAGTTACGGTCTTAACGCTAAGTACCAGGATGAACTGAACTGGGAAATTGATGGCGACAGGAGAATCTACTCTTCGAACGTTTTCTCGAGACTGTGCTCTCGTTCAGGAACCCACTCCCGCTCCTGCTGTAGCAGCCGATGTGTCACGTCACGCATCTCTTTACCGTCCAGTTCAGTGGCCACCTGCTCAATGGCCATTTGCGCTTTCTGGTCGATAATATCCACACGAACATCAGGCGTCTGCTTTTCTTCGGGGAGGATATATACCGGGTCTGACTCCTGTATGGGTCCGAAGATTTCTTCCGGTTGAGGTTCTGCTGCAGCCTGAAGGGCTGACAGTTCCGGATCGGTATTAGCCGTCGTTTCTTTTTCAGGAAGTAGCGGTAACGGTTCGTCTTCTTTAACAGCTGCGGCCGCAGTATCACCATCCAGTTCACTTTCCGGGAAATTACCGCCCGTCAGACGCCCCGGATTCAGCAGCATGTCATCACTGCTGAGGCGGATAACCACCCCGCTCTCCGGATTATTGCGCGCCAGCTGCAGCGCCTGAGCAAAATCATCCGCCATCAGCGTTTCACCGTTCTGGCTGGACTGCAGCCCGGCAAACCTCGCATCTTCCGCACCCAGCAGACGCTGTTCGTCACCGAGCGTCAGATGCCGCCCCTCTTCACCCAGCCGGATCTCTGTCATCAGTACACCGCGTTCTTTCCCGTATTGGTTCCAGACCGGGAGCGCCATGTACGGGGCCGGATACTTTTTCCCGGGACCGATAAAGCTGGCCATGGTGTTACCGGCCAGCTGCACGGTGTTGAGTACCTGACGACCCAGGCCGGTTTTCTCAAGCCCGACCGCCATATCGAGCAGCCAGCTGGCAGTTTTTGCCTGCGTATCGCCCTGCTGATGCAGCATGTCATGGGCAGACAGGCGCTGTTCCGCCCGTTCAATCTGCTTCACCCAGGCAGCCGTATCGTCCGTATAGGTCTGCATATGTTGTACGGCGCGAGACAATGTCACGTACCAGGACTCTTGCGAAGCCAGCATTTTGCGCCCCCCTTCCGTACCCGCCAGACCAATAACCAGCTTCGCGCTCGCCCCCTGAGCACCGTTGACCGTCACCGCATAGGCAAGGTCAACGTGGCGGTCGGCATCTTCCGCATCCGGGAAAAGCACCTTTTCCTCTTCATTGCGTCCGAATTTTACCCCGCCGTTCTCAGTGAAACCGATCACCTGCCAGACATCGTTGGCCACATAGCCGCGTTCAGTATCCGTGCGGTTAAACAGCACCTTATCTCCCTCACTAACAGCAATCTCCCGGGTTTCATAAACAGAGATATCCTGAGCGGTGTTTTGCTGGGGGGAGATCATGACTTCCTGCCCCTCACGACCAAGGAAATGCACCACCCCGTTCTCCTTATCGACACCTGCAATGGTGTAGTACTGGTTGTTCATCATCGCGGTTTTGCCCGTATAGCGCGCGAATCCGCCAGCCGAGCGCAGGGTATTATCGGGCACGCGCACCGGTGACAGAACGGACAGACGGCGTTCCTCTTTACCCACATCACCGTCTTCCAGTCGCGCCTGGTGAATGCCTTCATTGATGGCCCGACGGTCAGCGTTCAACTGGGCCACGACCAGCGTCTGCTCCTGCGCCTCGCGGGTGCGCCCTCGCCAGTCCTGAACAATGGCGTCAATCACCGTAGCGGGTCGGCCGGCATCAGCAACCACAGCCACGGCAGAGTCATTCTTACCGTCACCGCTACCGGGCTTCCCGGTTTTAAACTCCATCACCGATGATTCAGGCACCCAGGCATCGGCCTTACGCGGCACCAGTGCCGGCGCTAAGGCCTCCACACGCTCCAGTGATTCCGCCACCCTGCCCGCAATCACGCTCTCGACCGCCGGTCGCAGCTCTGGGGTCTGACGCACAATCTCCTGCATGATGGCCACGTCGGCGGCGCTGCGCTGCTGCATCAGGCGGAACGGGGTACCCGCAGCAATCGGCTGCAGCTGGGCTTCATCGCCGCTTGATACCATGCGTCCGCGCCCTGCGGCCACAATCTGGTGCAGTTCGGCCATATCGCGGTTGCCAATCATGGAGCTTTCATCGGTGAGGAAGAGGGTGTTGCTGAAGTCGGGCTTTTCGTCATTGAGCAGCGCCTGGCGGTTTTCGCTGAGGAAGCTGGCCAGCGTTTGTGCCGGCACCCCGGCTCCCTTCATCTCATTGACGGCGCGGTGGGTTGGTCCCAGGCCAATAACCCGCGGGCGTTCATCTTCCGGCAGCATCCTGATGGCCCTCATGACGGCGCAGTACTGAGTGGTTTTCCCGACGCCCGCATAGCCCTGCACACCCAGGAAGCGGTCGGTGCTTTCCAGTATCAGCTTCGTGGCCGCCGTCTGCCCCTGCGTCAGGCCGTTAAGTACAGCTTCAGGTACTTCAGCCATCAGCGGTGCAACGGCCTCTTTGCCTTCCGCAATGGTGCGGATGATGGTTTTCTCCATCTCATACGCGGCGCGAGGAACCAGCAAGTCAGTCCCCGCCCCGGACACCACCGGCAGATGCACGAGCGTGCCGTTGTCCGTCTGGCGCTCTATTTCCGCGCTGACATCAGCAAAGGGTACGCCGGAGGCGAGTGCATGGGACAGCAGGCTGACGCGCGACAGTTGGATTTTGCCGTTCTGCGACAGTGGCACGGCCAGGCTTACAGCCTGCTCTGCAGGTGACATCAGCTGCTCGCGGCGCGCCCCTATCGCCCCGGACAAATCCGCGGCATCGGTAGAATCCATCACCCGCTCGCTGGCCAGACGCACGACGGGGCTTGCCAGCACACGCTTTTCCGCCTGAACCTGCTCAAGCGGAGTGAAGACGCGAATATCACTCCCGCTGCGCGACAGGCGGGTCAGTGCGTCCGCCGTCAGCCCCTTCCCGGGCAGCAGGGCCAGCACCTGACGGTCTGCGCTGACGCTGCTGCCCACGCTTTCGACATAATTGTGTGAGAGCTTAAGCGCGCGGGAAGTATCCAGCGCCACGCTGCGCTCTCCGGCCTGCAGGATGAGCTTACCGTCCCCGGTGGACTGCACGGTGTAGCGTTCACCCGCTTTAATATCGCCTCTGGCATCGCGCCCCAGCGCACGCAGTTCGTCCCCCAGCGCCACGTCGAGGGTTTTCGCGCGGAACAGGCTCCAGCTGCCGTCCAGTTTGGTGACTTTTTGCACCAGACGTTCACCGGCCTCGTTGACCAGCACCAGAGAGTTAGTTTTGTCCGCCACGCGGTCAATGCTGTAGCGCACCATTTCTCGCTTCTCGCTGTTCCACTGCTCCATCACCATGCCCGGGCGATAGTTATCACGCTGCTTACGCGACCTGGTGTCCAGCCACACTGGCTCAATAACGTTAATCGTCGTATCACGCGCACCAATCTCCCCGGCTTCGCGGCGGGTTTCACGGATTGCCTCCGTCAGCGCCAGTTGCTCGCGCGGCCCGTCCACCTGGGCGACCACGTCCTGACCTGATGCCACGGCGCTGACATACTGCTTCGCCACGTCAGCAAAGCGGGTGCGCTTGTCGGGCTCGCTGACCAGCGTCACCTCCGGCTGCCTGCCGCCGTAGAAACGGTACTGCGCTACGTCCGCCTCTTTCAGCACCGAGAGCGCATTACCTGTTCCCGCCCGGTTCTGGGTGTCCATAAACACCACCTGCGCGTTCGCAGCCTGCCCCTTCTCCAGCACGAGGAGGGTTTCCTTCAGGGTCAGCTTCTCCGCCTGGTCCACAATCAGCGTGCTGTGCGCCGGAAATACCGTTTCGGCGCTGAGGCCGGTGCGGTGCATCATGCACCCCTCAAGCAGAGCATCCTGCTCCAGAAATGCCGCGCTTCGGCGATCGGAAACCAGCACCACCGCTTCGCGCCCCTGCTCCCGGGCCATCTGCGTTACATCAAGGATACGCTCGCGCTGGACCTGCGCCCCACCCTTGCCGGACATCACCGCAAGCGCGCTGCGATCCTGGGCCAAAACGGACACCGCATCACCGGCAACATCAGTGCGCGACACCGAACGGTCCGCAAAGACTTCAGTGCGCTGCTCGCGCACCATCGTCTTCACCAGCTGCTGCACGCTGAGTTCGTTGAGGAGATGGATATCGGAGGTGAAGATGCCTTTCTCACGGTCGAGCGGAATTAGCCGCTGCTGTTCAATGGCCTGGTCTATACCAGCTCGTGCCTGTTCAAAGACACCGGATACTGCAGGCAGGCGGTTTACGGTCGCGGACAGAAGCTCGGACATCGTGAACTGGACCTTTTTGTCCGATAGCGCCGAAACGGCCTCACTCACAGCCAGCGCCACATCGGAACCGCGTGAAAGGGCATTCACAGCGACTCCCCCCATAGTCTCCCGCTGAGTGGCTTTCGCCACATAATCCTTCATGTCGAAATCCCGCTTAGCGAGCCGGTTTTCCCAGCTTCTGACCAGCAGGTCTGCGTCTGCCCAGCTTTTCGGTTTGCGCGTATCGAGGGCCGCCATATCCAGGGATTTTGCGGAGGCATCCGGCCCCGCAGCTTCACGGATGGCGGTACTTCTGGAGGAGAATTCATCGGTGGGAACATCTCTTAAGTCCCATAAGCCATGGGGACCAACGTCTTCTGTCTTATAGCCAATACCGGACACTTCACCGCGCAGTACGGTACGGTAGATATTTCCGATGGCAATTTTATTGCCATAGACTGCCTCACTGAAGCCGGTTTTCATCTTCGGGTCACTGGCCAGTGAACGCCACTTACCCTCCGCAAAGGTGGCGTTGAGCACCAGTGCGTGCGTGTGGATCTGAGGCTCGAGATCGCGCGACGTATCATGATTAAACAGCGCGGCTACCATCGTTCCTGTCGATACCGTTTCTGTTTTACCGTTATCCGTTATACGTGCCGTCACCAGGCTTTCCACTTCACGCATGGTAATTTCCACTGCGCGGTTGTGCGCTTCCAGCAGTCTCTTATCCCCACCAATAAGAATGGCCATTGAAACTCCCTTCGGAGCCGAGAACGTCAGATCGTAGCCAGCACGGTGCATATTCCTGTCGCCGGACATCCGGGACAGATCTGAACCATCGGGCAGCTTGCCGGCCATAACGGCATCCAGCGTCGGGGAATCAACCCTGCCATTCAGGCCAAGCTTCTCAACCCCTTTACCCACCCAGCGATCGTCAAGAGAACCACTAACGTAGTAGTTATCTTCCTTACTGTAATAACCAGCATCCCCCTTAATCGGTGAAACTGACAGCATCAGATATTCTCCCATTCCATATCGCCGTGCTCACGAGGGTGATTGATATTCACCTCCTCACGGCGGACCTGTTCCTGCGTGTGTCCGGTCTGCTGCGTCCACGCCTCGTATGCAGCAAAGTCGATGATTTCTCCGTCCTCAGTCATGCCGGCAGGCAGCTCGTGTTCATGCTGCAGCTCCGGCTGCATACCGCCCCCGGCACTGCCCGCAACAGCGGAAGCGGTAACAGACGATGCGTCAGACTGATTCACCGGTGCAGCGGCGGGCGGAGAGACTGGTGCCTGTACGGATGAGGCGGGCTGAGAGGTTTCACTTACGACGGTCCGAGACTGCGCATCCGGACTGAACAGGGCATCCATCTGACGGCGATATGCATCATCACGGGCCTCCAGCTCACTCTCGATGTCCTGGTCGAGGCTGGTCCTGAGGTCGCGCATCAGCAGCGGTTCGGCCCTCTTCGGCATCCCCTGATATTTCATATTCAGGCGCACTACCGGATAGTCCCCCGGGAGGGTGACAAAACACTCCAGATCATTCAGGGACTGGACGTCGGAATAACTGACGATATTGATACGCTCTTCGTCCTTGCCGAAAGAGATACCGTCACGCACCTGCTCATGGCCAAAACTGGTCTGCTCGCTGAAGGTCTTGCGGCGGGTTTCACCGATATCCTCTTCAACAAACTTCGCCACCTTCGCAGACGGCGAACGGAAGAAGAACTTGGTGTTCAGCAGATCAAACATCCCTTCGGCCGCTTTTGGACCGTAGGTTTCTTCCAGCAGCGCGTAGGACTGAAAGCCCAGCACGAAACAGCCGCCGAACTTACGGGCTTCCGCGATGATGCGCGGTAGCGTCGGGAGTTTGTGCAGTGACGGGAGTTCGTCGTAGAAGAACCAGACGCGACGCTCACGGTTTTCCCCCATCGCCAGCAGGCTGGTTGCCGCGATGCTGAGCCACATGGAGATAAGCGGCTTCAGGGATTCGTGGTGCTCTTCGTCGGAGGTAATAAACAACCAGCCGTTCTGGGTCCTATCCGCCTGCCCTTTCATCCAGTCGCGGATGGTAAACTTTTCACGACCCGGCTTATCGATGCCCTGGAGATAGCGCAGGGACTTCACGTAGTTGGTCAGCACGCTTCGGATCGAGATGGCGGTCTTCTCGATTTTGCCGTCAACCAGCGTGGAAGCTGGCGTTCCGGCGAGAAACGATCGCAACTGATCGAGCTTGATGGCCAGCATTGTTCGCAGGAAGGAATTGTAGGAGCGGTCTTTATCATGCCGCATACGCTCGGCACCTTCCGCGAAGATAGTGCGGGCACTACCCTGCCAGAACGGGTCTTCACCTGAGCTGGAGGGAATAAGCGTTGAGCTGACGTTCTCTAGTTCAGGCAGAGTGCGGCATTCTTCCCACATATCCCAGTTGGGGCAGCGCTCATCGAGCGCATTAAGTACCTTATCGCGGCTCTCGTCGTAGAAATCTTCGATAAAGGTGCAACCTTTGTCATAGATGATAACCAGATCGCCGCGTTCACGTAGCCTGCGCAGGATTTTACGCATCAGCGTCGACTTACCGGAGCCGACCGTCCCGTGCATGGCGAAGTTCTGGATCTCCGCATCCTTCTTCAGCGCCAGCGCATCGATCCGAATATCGGAGGCTTCACCGCGTTTTTTCATCAACCGGGTCACTTCTTTCGGGTCGTCATTCAGAATACGTCCACCGATAACTTCGTCCTCGCTTTGTTTGCGCCCGGTCTGGCCCAGATACCAGTAAGTCGCAAAGGTCATGAAAAAAGCGACGAACAGCGTGGCGCAGCCGGCAATCGCCAGTTCCTGCCTGAGCAACTGGCCGCAATATGTGGTGTAAGCATCTGACAGCACCTGGTCAGGGGTATAGCGAAACGAGTCCTCGTAATAACGGATGGTGAAGACTTCTTTCGTGGCGGAGTTTTTCATAAACGGCGCAATCATCTTCGCGGCATAATAGATAATGCCGTTCATCAGGTTTTGCAGCGAAATACGGATAAAGAGTATAGCCATCATCAGTAGGACGCTGAATACAATGACGTAATACGAGATGATATTATTTATCTGCAGGAACATTTTCAGGCGCATAAACGACACCTGTCCACCCTGCGTTAAATCGCGTGGATTAAAGCTCATAATAGACCTGAGTAAAATAAGATTAAGAATTAACAAGCAGAGGAACAGGGCTATATTGCATAGCCCTGTTTAAATCGAATCAACCAACCTTACGGATTGTTGTGGTAATCAAAATCACTGAACTGATTTGTGTGAAAAGAGTCATCATTGAACACTGGCTCACCAAAACCGTATACATTTCCGCCGACATCAATTGCATCGTTAGCCATTGGAAGACCTGATGCAGGGTTTACACCTGGAGAGCTGTCTAAAGCACTGGTTGTATGGTAATCACTTTGAGGCCAGTAAATCTCATTATTCATCAGGTCATAGTCAGAATCTGCATAGGCTGCAGTTATCTGACCGTTCTCACCGTTCATAACTGAGCTCGCAGCAAGACCTGTCACCGATCCTGCACTCTGCCATTTTGTTTTGTCTGTAAACGACATGACAAACGGTATCGCCATTAGTGCATCTAGGCATGTAACATAAAAAAGAAGAAGAGTAATAGAGTTAGACACACCTGAAGTTGTAGTTGAAACTACAACCCCGACAGCTATTGCCAGACAATATACAGTAATAAGCAAAAATAAGCCGCTACGACTAATTACCCGGAGGCTTTTTTCTTTGCTCCAGCATTTTAATTTTATGGCAAGTATAAGTGATGCGACCTGGAGTAGAAACAGAGGAAACATAAAGAAGTCGCGCACATTCACATATACAGTTGTTGCAAAAACGAATGAAACCAAAAGACTAACAGTGCGAAACTTTAATAAACTATGATTGGTCACAACCATTATCTATCATCCTTTTTTAATAACGTTGCAGAATCCCTCACAGAAGTATCGGATATCAAAGAGTCAGTATTAATTAACTTTTGATTTTCGATTTCATTCTTCATTCCTTGCTCCTGCGTTTCCTTCGCGCTCTCATGATTAGCTTTCAGGCTAGCACGATTTTCTTCAATATTTCCTTTACCCGCATCAATAATTGAACCGCTTTGAGATATTTTTTTCTCAACGTCATTCAACTGATTATTTACACGCTCCTGAGAGTCTTTTCTGATACTGGCCGCATCAGCCTTGTCGTAAATAACATCGCTATTATTGTCGAAAGTTTCCTGAACGGTCGGATTATTACCGGATGTAACGCCAGGCATATTTTGGCCTATCGATGCTTTATTTGAGCGATACTGCTGTTCCAGTTTCGGTAATACACGCTCTTTCATGAACTCATGGACAAGTTGTTCACGCTCTGCGGCAATCTCCGGTGAACCGGTATCGCTGAGCACGGCCTGCGCCCTGCCCGGTGCTTTCTGGCCGACATAGCTCGCAAACATCTGATCATAGTTCTGATCGAACTGAGCACGGTTATCATGCGCATAGGTCGCCATTTCGCTGTATTCATGGGCGCGCGTTTCGCTGATTTGCCAGGACTCAAACTCCTTGCTGGTATCGTTGAGGGTCGCGCCAAACTGTTCGCTGAGGTTATTTATTCCTGTGTCGTTATGCGAAGCTGATAGTTTGGATGCACTAGATTCCACCAGGTCGCGGGACTGGCGGAAATCTTCAACCATCTGCGCGTTCTTGTCATGACTGTTGTCATTACGTTGAGAGTTAGACTGATTGGTGCCGTGTGAAGACTGCGATGCGCCGGTGAATTCTGTTCCGGCATGCACTTCACCGCCAAGGCCGGTAACAGATTTAAGCAGTTTTGGTGCGCCAAAGGACGCTTTTGCCCCGGCATTAACTGCACCGCGACTGGATTTGTCCATCAGCTCGTTGTAGGCCGCCGACTTGCTGAGGTTGTTGGCTTCAGCATAGCGATCGACGATCGACATCATCTTGCTCGCACCGCGGGTAATATTGGCCGTCTGTCCTGAATCGCCACTGCTCACCATGGAGTCCGTGTGACCATGCTGCGACACAAACTGCTGCAGCTGGCTCCAGCTGGTTTCTTTGCCCTTCTGGTAGCCTGCCTGATGCTGTGCCGACTGCGCATACTGCTCGCGAGCGCTGGCATTCCAGCCCGCTACGGTCGACTCGGCCCCGGCGATATGCACCGCCAGTTTTGACATCCCCTCGCTGGTATTCATCACGGTACCGCCATCCCTAGTTCTGGTGAGTACCGCACCGTTATCCAGCTGCTCACTGATGTGGCCATCGCGGCGGCTGTAGTTGGTATCCCACTTGTGTCCCTGCACGTTGTCGGTCTGCATATTGTTGAACGCGTAAGTGCCGTCAACCGTCTGCGAGGACGACTGTGTGGCGGCACCCTGCAGCGTCTGGCCCAGGTAGTTGCCCGCCTGCGACATCACCTGCCCAAGCCCTTTCACCATCCCCCAGGCAATGAACGGGATGGAGATAGCCAGCCACCCCGCCGTGGTGCCGATATCGGAGTAGGTATTCTGCACCTGGTCCATGGTCGAGAGCACCACCGGCGTACCGCCCAGCTTGTCCTTCAGGTAGAAGTTCATGGCGTGGTTGAGAATGGCAAACAGAATGGGCCACATCTGCAGGTAGGCAATGGTGTAGATATAACCCCGGAGCACCTGCCAGGAAAGAGAGCTGACCACCATCAGCACAACCAGTACCGGAAACAGCGCAATGGTCATCCCCAGCAGCACCGTGTGCATGATGGGCAGCGTGTGGGTGGCGATACTGGCGCTCGTTGACTGCGACATGCGCATTTTGGCGAGCGACATCTCGCTGGAGATATTGAGCATCCCCGCCGTGTTGCCGCTGTCCACCGCGTAGCTGTTCAGCCCGTGGCGGATGCCGTTCATCACCACGTTCCGGCGGATAATCTCCGTCGCGCTAGTTGAGGTGTTATGGAACCAGTTGTAGCTGTCACTCAGCATTTCGGTAAAAATCGCGGTGTTGCCAGTATTTCCACCGAACACCTGTCGGGTAAACCCGTGCAGCCAGGATGAGGCCTGCTTCATAAACGAGCCAGTATCCCTGCCGTTCAGATCGCCGCTGCTATTCTTCAGCCAGGCCGCTGCGGTTTCGCAGGTCATGAAGTTACGATCGTTATCATAAAGACCGCGCAGCGGGCTCGGCTGACTGAAGATAAGCGCGTACGGGTCATTTGCACGCATCAGGTCGCCCATCGTGTACTTGCGGTTAAGCTGGATATCGGACACCACGCAGTTTTTCACATAGTCCGTGAAGATGCGCTGTGCCTCCGGCTCGGTGAACATGAAGTTAGTGCTGCCCACGGCCAATGCGGCGCCGAACATCATTCCGGTTTTTGAGTAGGTCAGGGAGTCCGGGCGCGCAAAGATGGTGTCATACACCTGCGCCATTCCGGCCCCGACGCGGGTCAGCAGACTTGCCGGTACGGCAATGCCCGCGGGAACATTATCAATCTGGTAAATCGCGGCAGGCTCTGACAGGTCGATGACCTGCACATCCTTCTTGATCCCGACCAGAACCGACAAGACCGCAACGTAGACCGCCGCCCACTTAGCCAGCTCCATCAGATCCTTGCTTTTGACGTAGGCCAGCGCCGCCACCAGAACGGAAATGGCCGTCGCCATCCCCACCAGATAGTCTGACGCGGAACTGTTGAAGAACATGGCCACGCCGTTAAAAACGTCCTGGAACCAGCCGCCGCCAGCGATGGTGTACACCTCAATAACATTAGCCATCAGTTAACTCTCCCAAACTGATAGTTGCCCATATACCGGTCGGTCATCTGGGAAGACACCTGCTGGCGCAGGAACTGGATTTGGTTCTGGGCGCTGATAAGCGCGCTCTCTTTCACCTGCACATCCATACGCAGCGTGTTCAATGCGTTGTTGGCTTCATGCAGACTATTACGCAGCAGCTTCATGCTTTCGCCAGGGTAGTCTTTCCCGGCCAGCTGCGCGTTAACCTGCTTGAGAATGCCGTCCATGTACTGCAGGTAGATATCGCAGGCGATGTAGTCAGCTAGCTGATCGAAAAGGCTACGCGTCACAGAGAGAGAAGACTGGTCAATAATCCAGGTCAGGATCGGGATAGATGTACTGTTGATGAACTTCCTCTCCGCATCCGTCAGAGCCGTGTCAGTGATGGCCTTATCCTGGATGTCCTCCAGGGTCTTACGGGTCATGCTGATAAGCGAACTGGATTCACCTATCGTGAGCTTATTGATGGACGGTGCCAGGCATTTATTCGCGTTATCACAGACGTACACACTGGCAGTTCCACCGTTCATCATGGCATTAAGCACCGCCTTATCGTTTGAAATCAGACTCGGCAACACGCGCATGGTCCCGTTATTATCAAATGTCACAGTACCGCTGACGCTCATGGCAAACTGGCGTAATTCCTGGCTGTTGCTGAGCGCACTGTTTTCCATTGCAGTCCACATCAGGTTGATGTTTTTCAGTACATGATCGGCATCGCTGCCTTTTGCTTTATCCGTGACCTTGTCATAACCACCACCCGTCGTGCAGCCCTGGCGCGATGCTGCCCAGTCCGAGAAGATGTTGTTCTGACCAGCGACGGACTGGCACACCGCCTGCTGCGACTCGCTCCACATAGCCGCCATGCCCCCGACAATGCCCTGCGCTGCCTGACAGCTGGACATATTGAACTGGTTCATGTCTGAGGCCAGCTTCTGCACGTAGTCTTTAGCGGCCGCAAGCTCGGGTACCGTAGTCTTGAGAGCAATCTCGAACATGTAACCTGGCGAGTTGGCCATGATTTGCTTCATAAAGGCGATGAACTGGTCGGCATTGATGAATGACAGCGCCCCCAGATACACGTCGATGCCGCCGCAGCCGGATGAGATGCTCGGCAGGCTGATGGACATCATCTGGATATTCTTCACCCCGGTGCGGCTGTAGAACGAGCCGCCCGTCATGTAGCGCGCGGCCTGCCCCTGCCAGGACTTCGCTGACGTTGCGTTAGAGGAGTAGGTCATGTCGTTGAAGAATTTCTTCATGTCGTTTTCTACGCTTGCCTGCGCCACTGTGGCGCTGAGCAGCATCCCGGGCAGCGCGCTGAGGATATACCGTCTTTTCATCGCCTATTACCCCCGGTTTTTGCCGACTGGTTCTTCTTGTCGAGCGCGATACGGAGCACTTCATCGAAGCGAGTTGCAAAGGTCATCTCGTCCGCGTACTGCTGAAGCAGTGGCCAGGTT